>JAMOTU010000133.1 GCA_027062165.1 Candidatus Altimarinota bacterium | reverse complement strand
CTGCTTTGCTTTTCTTAATTTCATGAATTTCCAAAATACCTTTATTTTTTATAAAGTCTATTTTTATAGAACCTATAAGAACTTCTTTTTCTTCATTAAAGTACTTCTGATTATGTAAAAATTTTCCCAATTCAACAAGCTCACTATTTTGCTCCATTGTTATTCCTTTAATAAAATACCAAAGTTTTGTTTTGCAAATATAAAAGTAACTTATTTCGATGCCCTTAATTAAAAGTTTTTCCTCAAGGTATTCTTCCATAATCCCACCTATAAAACGTCTTCAAATTCCTCCTCTTCTTCATAGTCAAATCCTATTTCGTAAGTGTATTTAAATGAACAAATTAAATATTTTCTAAATTTTCTATTAACCCTTTTTTCATAAGGATAAAAGTGAATTAATTCTCCTTTATTTTTCATTTCATTTAAAATTAAATAGGCAGGAATTTTTGCCATATACTCAACTCTCAATGAATCTTCTCCTAATTTATCAAAATAGGTTTTCGGAACTACTTCGATTTTCATAAATTTCTCATCCCTAACCTTAAAAAATTTACCTTCTTCATCTATTGTTGATATATCTTTCCAATGCCTTCCAAATAATACTGCATCATCAAAAAATAATTTTAAATTACTTGGAATATTCAAATTATAATCATCATATACATTATCAACAAAATTTTTGATATCTTTATAACTAATAGGTCCCTCATAAGAATTTATATGATTAATTGTTTTTGCCATTAATTCTTTGTTATACGGTAAGCATTTATATGGTAGAAATACTTTTATCTTATATTCTTTTCCTTCTTCTCTCCAAACTTTTCCCTTCCTATGTAATCTTCCAGCTCTTTGTCCAAGTGCATCTGGCGGAGACAATTCAGAATACATAATATCAACAGATATATCGAGGGAAAGTTCAATAACTTGGGTGGCAATAATAATATAGGGTTTACTTAATTTTTTTCTTATTTTCTCAAAAGTAAAAATTTCTCTTTCTTTTTTAACTCTATCTTTGTAAGCAAATTGGGAATGATAAAGAATTACCGGAACACTATTTTTTATTTTATTCCTTATTACTTTATAGAAATTTTTTGCTCTTTCTACAGTATTTAGTATAATAGCTTGAGAAAGACCATTTTTATAATTTTCTATTATTTCATCAATTATTTCTTCGTTAACATACCATTTTTCATTCTCTTTCCAAATTAAATGTTTTTTTAAATATTCAAGTTTAAAAGGTTTGTGACTTAAACCTTCCTCATCGAGTATGAACCTATAATCATTAAGCTTATTAATTAAAAAATTTGGTAACGTACCACTCATAAGCAAGTGAGGAATTTTCATTCTTCTCAAAATATCAAAAAGAGTTAATAAATGTTCTAATGTACATTTCTCGTAATAATGAATCTCATCAAATACAATAACTGAATTTTGGAGATTCCCCAAAGCAAAATCAGCTTGAGAAAATCCGTGAACAAAAGAATATATAACATGATCAATAGTCGTTACTGTTATAGGTTTAAAAAAGATACTTCCTTTAAAATTCTCATCCTTAATTTCTTCCAAATCTTTCTCACTTTCAATATCGTTTTCCGAATTTTTCAGTTTTATAAAACTTTTACCATGAAATAAACCAACATTCTCTACTCCAAAAATTTTTACCAATCTATCGTACATCGCATTACTTGTTACTTGTGTGGGCATTGCCAAAATGATTTTGTTTCTTTTAAAACTTTTTAAAGCATTTAATGCCCAAAGCAATGCCCCTTCAGTTTTGCCCCTTCCACATGGTGCAAACAACATTACAAACTTATTTTTCGCATTGTAAAGTTCCTTTTGAAACTTATATGGATCATAGTCTTTTAGAATAAACGATATCGGATCTTTAATATTCAATGTTGGAACATAAATTTCTGGATTTTTTAAAACATCATCAAAATTACCTTCTTTGTTTTTTGCGTATTCACTAAAGTTTAAACTTGCAAAATCATCACACAATTGGAGAATAGCAAACATAAATGAAAATATTGATTTTAGTTTTATTTTTTCATCGAAACTTAGAGATTTGATATAGTTATTTGCTTCTATCCAATATTTTCTCCTCAATTTATGTAGTTCCAAAGGTTTTGCATCTTTTGGAATTTTATCTATTTTTAGTTCTTTAAATCTAAAAAAATTTGAGAACCGAAGAGAATCATAAACTTCTTTAGAAATTTTTATGAAATTTTCAATATCTTTTACTAAAAATGTTCCTTTTTTATATTGTTGGTAATCAGCATATAATCCTTCATGAAGTTGTGTGTGATGAGACAAAATAGCAAAAACTTCAATTGGAAGGTTAAAAAGATAATCAAATTTAATATTATTTATAATTGGAAGAGCATAAAGTGGATGAGGATGTTTATTACTTCTTTTACTTTTTCTTATATTATCTTGAAATTCTTTTGTTATCTTTCCAATATCATGTAAATAAATTAGAAAAAAAAGATTTTTTATAAATTTCTCAGTTGAAATTTGCCATTTATTACAGAAATTATCAATAATATCAAAATTTTTATTTAAATACTCTCTGAAAATTTTTAATGCATCACAGGTATGACCTTTTAATGTTTGAAATGCTTTGCCTTCTCTTTTAGCAAAAATCATTAGGTTACCTATTAGGTAAATCTATTTTATAGTAGTATATTAGTATATTTAAATAAAGTATGCTTATTTTCTTCCAACTTTATATTTTCCTCTTAATTTAATCGGTTCATTACATCCTTGGATGGTTTCTCCAAGTCATTTTAATTTTCTGACAAAATTCCTTTTTCATAAATTCTGAAATCTTTATCGTCTGTATTACTACTTTCTGGTTTTGCCCAATATAAATAATCATTAGTCAAAAACATAGCAAATCCAATATCTATTTTTCTATCTTCTACTAATTTTTCTAATCTATAAGCATCTTTAATAAAATCATACTCGGCTATATTTTGTACTTCTTGACTTTTCAGATTATAATCCTCACTTTTGTAAGTTATTTTTAACTTTTTTGTTTTATATTTTAATTCAATTGAATTTACTTTATTATTAATTATCTATATACTAAGTTATCTATATACTAAGGTTTTGAATTTCCTATATTTTTAAATAATTTCTCTAATCTTATGTAGAAATTTTTCATAAATTTTCCAAGCCAATACATACTGAAAATCAGTATTGGTCTTTCTTCACTTAGATTTTTCAAAATATCATCTAAATTTATCATACTACATTACTTTATCATACTATATTACCCTGATAAATTCATCACCAAAATCCCAAAGCTTTAGAGGCTTTTCAGTTAAATAAGGAAATTTATTTGGAATGGAAACAAGTTTATACTCAGAATAAACCTCTTTTAATTTACCTTTTTTATCTTTTATAGGAACAAATTTATAAGGTAGTTTTTCAAGTGTACAATTTTCATAAATTCCATCTAAGATGCTATTTATTTTATTCTCTTCAACTTCTTTTACCTTAACAGGCTCAAATACACTGATATCCACCAAGTCATCCGATGCTCCAATATATAACGGTCTTTTTGGATTTCTCAAAGCCTCAAAAATTTCCTTTATTTTCTTTTCTTCGCCTACAAGATATATCCAGTATTTTGGCATTATTAAGAATTCCCTATATATTGGAGAAGAGGGAAATGTTCTTTCATAAATGTTTTTTTCTACCTTTACAAAATTTTTTTCTCCACAGTTTGGACACATTTTTGGCTTTGAATCACTCATTTTTTCAAATCCACAACTTTTACATCTATAAAATAATTTCCTTGAAATCATTTTTAAAAATTTTACCATTTCCCTACCAACTTCTATTTTACCCTCAATTTTCATTCCAATTTTAAACCAATCTTGGATCTCAAACGAATCTCTCGGAAAACCTAAAGCATTGGCTATTAATCCTCTGACTGCCGTAAAAGGGGGAAGTTTATAAGTTAAAGACAAGGAAGTTGTAACCGGTTTTCTAAAACTTACAAAGTATATTCCTTCACATTTAAATTTTAATCCCCACATTACAGAATCACCTATTTAGATTTCTATTTCGTTTAAATAATTTAATGTATCTTTTAAGGCCTCATAAGGAGTTTTAACTTCTATATTCATTTCATTAAATAATTTTTTTATTTCCTCCTCATTTTTTAAAAAGCCTGGAATAAGTCCAACTAATATTTTTGGAGAGTATTCTAAAATATCTTTTAGAATTACCTTTAACAATTCAAGATCTATTGTATTATCCTTATTTAAATTAATCGCTTTTTGTAATCTATGAGAATATTTGTTTTGAAAAGCAATTATTATGAAATCCGGTGTAAAATCTGTTAATAATCTTGCTTGCTTCGAGTAATCTGATAGATATCTTAAAGATTCAATAACTTTTGAGATTCTATTTTTTCGTTCTTTTTCACTTATATAGTAATTAATTTTGATAGTTCCATTTTCAATTTCTTCCTCTCCTCCAACTCTTTTAACATCAATAGCAAGTCCTGCCTTGTAAATATTAACTCCAATTTCAATATTTACTATGTCCCCTTCTGATTTTTCCCCTCCTCTATACCTTCTTGTTAAAAAATCTACCGTTGAATTTTCATCAAATGGTAATAACCCTATTGCTGGGGATACTTTAACTGGGGAAACTCTTGTTCTCGCCCCAACGTTTTTCTCAGGCTTCATGAATCCAAAAAGATCACATCCTATACATTTTTTTATATCTCCACAAGTTTCTCCTTTATCATCTGGAACACACATAAATTCATTCTTATTTAAATTCCTTCTAATTGCTTCTTTTATATAATATCTCATTGCCTGACCTGAAACATAAGGATATTCAACCCCATTTTTTTTAAATTTTTTAATATCAATAAAATTGCTTTCTCCCTCACCAGAGTTTAAGTTGGTTAAATCAGTTTTTGATAGCCAAACTATTTCTATACCCTGCATCTAATTTCCTCCTCTTTTTAATTTTTTAATTGCGAGATATATAGATGAGTAGATAATTAACAAATCTCTAATCTCTTTCCAAATTTTTTCATTTTCATTAACCATAACTACAAGTTCATCTATAGCGGTAGGTTTTATTTCTTTTAGTTCTTCTTTTTCCATTCCAGCCATTTTTTTTGATATTTCCCTCAAAACACTCCAAAACTCCTCAATAGTTCTAACTTTATCGAGCTTATATAATAAAGATGGATTTTCAAATGATATTTTTGCGACAATATTACCAACACTTTTTATTGTATCCAATTTTTCTTTAGGAATTCCCATATTTACTAACCTCCATAAATAGATAAGTTCATCTAAAATCTCATAGGCATCCGATGTTAAAATAACAAATCCTCCTTTCTTTGGCATTAACTGTTTTGAAAAAGTTCTAAAATCATTCGTTAGTATGGATTTTGCTAAGTTTTCTTTAATTTCCGTAGTTATATCCCAATCAGTGACAAAACCTTTATCAGTTTTCTTTTTAAAAAAAATTCCTTTTATCATACTGGTGTATATTAAGTAACCGTAATCAATTAAGCTACCTATCATCTTCAATATTTCTTTATCGATATTTATTATCTCAAATTTGACATTCTTAACTTTACCTAGTGGAATGTGAAGTATCCCCCAAGTATTACATAATACTTCACTTTCCTTTACATTAAAGATAAATTTTTCATAAAATGCTAGTAAACTTGTATATTTTCCAAAAATTTCCTCAAATACATTAGAATTTAATTCTTTAAGAAGATTTCCATACCGCCCCGAAACATTTAAAATTCCTGCATACAATGTATCTTCTTTGAATTTGTTAAGTTTTGTTAGATCTTCGAATATCGGAAGAAATAAAAAGGTTTTATTTTCTTTTAATGATGTATAGTATATTATTCCTTCGTCTGTCCATTCTAAAACTCCTAATAAATAACATATCAAACATAGATTTTTATGATATTCCGGAAGTGATTTAATAGTTCTAATTCCACTCAAGCTTCTATTTTTTGTTACAAATGGGTAAATTGCTTGTTTTAATGTATAACTTTTTTTGTATCTACATCCGCACATTATACAAATTTTATCTCCTTTCCTACCTTCTTTTAGTTCATCTAATATTTTTGGTAGTTTGTTCCAATCAAATACTTCTTCCTTTAATTTTACAGTTCCGCCTTCCTTTTTTCCCTCCTGAAGTAAGATAAAATCTTTTTTTATTTCCTTTGGGACGCCCGTTTTCTTATCTTCACCTATTACAATCATATTTTTATACTTATGTTTTATTTGACGAATTAATTCATTTTTAAATTTCTCAAAATCATTAAAATTAAAGATTAATTTTTCTCTAGTTAGTTTTACATTAAAATCCTCACTATCTATTCTTTTTAAAATTCGGTAAAAATTTTCTAAAGCGTTGTCCATCCATACATCATGATAGATTGGAAGTTCAAACTTCACCTAAATACCTCCGTCATTCCAAATCCCATACTATTTTTTTCACCAAATCCACATTCATAGCCAAATTTTAAAAGTTCTTTATCTCCTTTTATTTTAAAAATCATCTCAGAACACCTAAAATATAAATTTTTTATTTTTATT
>JAMOTU010000132.1 GCA_027062165.1 Candidatus Altimarinota bacterium | reverse complement strand
TTGGAAAAGTTACTGATAAGGATTATAAGGAAGATGAGGTAATAAGGTTGTAAATGAAAAAAATATGCGTAATAACAGCCACAAGAGCGGAATACGGGCTTTTATATTGGCTTATGAAAGAAATTGAGAATGATAATGAACTTGAACTTCAATTAATTGTGACCGGTATGCATCTATCACCTGAGTTTGGAATGACTGTAAAAGAGATTGATAAAGAATTTAAAGTAAATAAAAAAATAGAAATTTTACTCTCATCTGATAGTAAAATAGGAATTTCGAAAAGCATGGGACTTGCACAAATTTCTTTTGCAGAAGCTTTTGATGAATTAAAACCTGATTTTGTTGTAGTTTTAGGAGATAGGTTTGAGCTAATTCCAATAGTTTCAACGGCAGTTGTTTTTAATATTCCTGTTGTTCATTTACATGGAGGAGAGGCAACAGAGGGACTTATAGATGAATATTTTAGACATGCAGTTACTAAAATGAGTTATTTGCATTTTACTTCAACTGAGGAATATAGAAAAAGAGTAATTCAAATGGGAGAAGAACCGAATAGAGTTTTTAATGTAGGAGCATTTGGGCTTGAAAATATATATAGATTAAATTTATTGTCAAAAAATGAGTTAGAAAAAGAGTTAAAAATTAAATTTAAAGAAAAAAATATATTAGTAACTTATCATCCTGAAACGTTAAATGTTGAAAATATTAGAAAAGATTTTAATGAAGTGCTTAAGGCTTTAAATGAGTTTGATGGAATGATTGTTTTTACAAAAGCAAATGCAGATACTGGCGGAAGAGTAATTAATGAAATGATAGAGAATTTTGTAAAAACAAAACAAAGTGCTTATCTTTTTGATTCATTAGGACAGCTAAAATATTTGAGTTTATTGCAATATGTTGATATTGTGCTTGGTAATTCTTCAAGCGGAATTATAGAAGTTCCAAGTTTTAAAAAGGCAACTATCAATATTGGTAATAGACAAGATGGAAGAGTGAGAGCAAAAAGTGTAATTGATGTAGAGGCTAATAAAGATGATATTTTAAACGCAATAAGATTAGTATATACTGATGAATTTCAAAAAAAATTAAAAGATATAAAAAATCCCTATCAGAAAGAAAAATATCCAAGTAAAAAAGTAGTTGAAAAGTTAAAGCAAATTCAGCCTAATATAATTAAAAATTTTTATAACTTAAAGGTTGATTTATGAAAATAGTTTTTATAGGTAATGTATTGTTTTCTAAATATACACTTCAAAAAGTTCTTGAGTTAGGCGGAGATGTTGTGGGAATTGTTACAAAAGAGAAGTCAAAGTTTAATAGTGATTTTTACGATTTATCAGATATAGCAAAAGAACATAATATAGATTTTTTATATGTAAAAGATATCAATCAAAAGGAAAATATTGAATGGATAAAGGATAAAAATCCTGATGTAATATTCTGTTTTGGATTTTCAAATTTAATAAAAAGAGAAATTTTAAATATTCCAAAGATAGGAGTAATTGGATATCATCCAACAAAACTTCCTCAAAATAGGGGGCGACATCCATTAATTTGGACATTGGTCTTAGGGCTTAAAGAGTCGGCTTCGACTTTTTTCTTTATGGATGAGGGGGCTGATAGCGGGGATATATTATCTCAAAAAGATTTTGAGGTATTGTATGAAGATGATGCAAAAAGTTTGTATGAAAAAGTTG
>JAMOTU010000131.1 GCA_027062165.1 Candidatus Altimarinota bacterium | reverse complement strand
TAAATAATTTTGATAAAAAATTCAAGAGAAATTGTTAAATAGTTGTAATAGCAAGTAAATGATAGGATTTTTTTGTGAGGAGTAAGAGATTTTATAGATTTACATTTTTGGCCTGTTTTCAATTTAGTAGATGTATATTTGACAATAGGTGTTTTGATTTTGATATATAAAAATTTGACAAAGGATAAGAATCATATAAAATAAGTTTAATTTTTGTTAAGGTTTTTATTTTTTTAATTTATTTTTAATGGAAAAGGACTTACAAAGATTGATACTTAGTTTTGAAAAGGAAAGAATTTGAAAAAATGTAGATTTTAAAAAGATTTTATCAAATTTGCTAAAAAAGGAATTTAAAAAACCAGAAAATTTTGATGAGTTGGGTATTTTGATAAAGGAAATTGAAGAATATGTGAACGAAGAGATGGAAGCATTATTAGAATGATTTGATGAAAATTTTAAAAATGCCTTTAAGGAAAATAGATTTTGAGCTATCTGAGTATATGAAGATGTGATAAAAAATTCAAAGGAATTGTCAGAGCAACAAAAGGATCAAATAATAAAATGGAGAAGAAGAAAGATAAGAGAACTTATTATGTTAAAGCAAAGATATATAAGGCAAATTATTTTATCTTTGTTGAAAAAAGAAGGATATTTTAATAGTTTTTTAAAAGAAGAAGAGATATCAGATTTAATAAATTTGATTGAATCAGGATTTTTAGAAATTTTTGATACTATTTTTATTGACTGGGAAGAAAAAATAGATAAAGTGACAGATAAAAATTTTGGCAAACAAGTTTATTACTGAGGAGTCTTGAATTGACAAATAGTTTCTTATGCTGCATTTGTTAGTAAAAAAGAATTAGAGCAAGTTAGAAAAGAATTTCTTAGATTTAATAATATTTACTTAAAAGGAGCTTTTTTATGATTTGTAGATTTAATATTGAGGTGATGTGTAGATTATAATCGTTACATTGAATTAGAAGAAAATAATGTTATCCCAAGTTGGAAAAAAAGAAATGATGAAAATAATATAAAGTTTTTATTACCTTTAGAAAATTATTATCATCAAAATTTTATTGATCCTGAAATTGAGATTCATCTTATTGAATCTACGGATAATCGTGAGAAACAGCAGATAGAAAATTTGTCTAAAAAATATTTTTGAAGTTCTTATGGTATGGATAAAATAGATTTTTATTATACTGAATTGATATTAGGTAGTTGACGGACAAGTTTTGCTAAAGTTTTATGAAGATCTTTCCCAAATAATAAAAATTTATCTGATAAACATTGAAAGATTATATACTTGATCAAAAGTAGAAATCTTAAAATGGTTGATAAAGCTGATGAATACTTATCACAATTATGATTAAAAATTGATAAGAAAATTTTTAAAAATATTGTTTTTGATGAGGTAAAATATCATGAGTTTGGACATAGTTTATTTTTAGATCACAAATATGATAGTATTTTAGAAGAACTAAAGGCAACTCTTTATTATTTTTTGTATATTTATAATAATTTTGAAGATTTAACTAAAAAGGAGATAGAAAATTTAATTTATTTTGTTATCTATGATTTTGTTAGAAGAATTCCTTCAAGGGACAAACCTCATAGTAAACCTTATTGGGTACTCAGTGGCTATATTTTCAAAGTTTTAGTAGATAATAATTTAATAATCGTTGTAAATAACGAATTGAAGTTGGATATAAATAATGAAAAGTTTAAGGAATTTTTAAATACTTTGAAGATAACTCTTAATCGTATAAAAGAAATATATGAATTATCATCATCTGTTGAAGCAAAAAGGGAATTAGAAAAAGAATTTCTAAAGTGATTAGATCAAGATTTACAAAGTTGGGTTGAGTTTTTTAAAAAGAAAATAAAGTTTTAGTTATCATAACTGTTTCTTTAGTTTGAAAATTTGATATAAGTTTTGATTGAATATTAGATCGTAACTTCCTAAAAATTCTATTTGTTTACCACCTAAGGACCATTTAAATCTTCCCACTCCATAAAGTGGGGAGTTTTTTTCTATAAATGATGGACTACCTAAAAGATCCACTCGTAAAAATCAGTTTTTTTTACCTCGTTTAAACATTTCTATTTTTAAAAATTGATGAGCTCCAATATTACCAAATTGTCTATTGGTGGCACCATAAAGATATATTATGAAATTTCTATCAAACAAACATATACTCCCACTTACTATCTGGTTATCTTTTTTAGCTAAAAATAGATTTCACGAGTTCGTTTCTAGTAGAAAATTTTTTAATTCATCAAATTGTTTTTTGGGTATAATATTGAATCATTTTTCAGCGCTGGTTTGTTGCCATAGATTGTAAAAGTCTTCCCAATCTTTTTTTTCAGCAATTTGGAAATATAGGCCTTTTCTTATTGCTTTATTGTAATGATTACGAGCGTTAGAGGATAAATTTTTATAAAATTGATCATCAGATTGATTTAAATCAATTATAACAGTAGCTTTTGGCATATTTTCTCTAAAAGAAGGTTTTAATCAGAAAGTAGCAAGTTTTTTATTTTGGTTTTTTCTTTCTTCTGAAAGTATTTTAAGTATTTTTTTATCTTTGAAATGTTTACTATTGAAAATTCATATTATATCAATAAATCCAAATTGAAAAAAAATATCACCCCATTTATTTTTAAAGTCTTTTTTGATTTTTTCTAGGTTATTTTGTATTTTTTCTTCATTTTCTCATAAATCTTCTAATTTAATTCCTAATATTTGGTACCAAGAAAGTCTAAAAGGTCATTTTTTTTGAGTTTTTTCAATTCATCGAAAAGTTTTGTTTCATATTTCTATTTCAAAAATTGGTTTTTTGTAAATTTCTTTGTTTATAGTTTTCCATAGATTAGATTGAAAAAAGTTGTAGTTGTACATTGTTTAACAGCTTGAAATAAAAATTTAATTGATTACAAAATTTTATAAAGAAATCTTTTAATTTTTCAAATTTAAATAGAATGTTTGATACCAAAAGACTTAATCAATTAACTGATAAATATTTGAAATTTATTGTTGAAAATCCTATAGACAAAATTGACTTGGAGACAGCAAAGAAGATTTATCAAGATTTAATTGATATTATCAACTATCATAATTATTTATATTATGTAAAAGCTCAACCTGTAATATCAGACTATCAGTATGATCAACTCTATCATTATTTAGAAGATTTAGAAAAGAAATTTCCTCAAATTATAAGTCCCGAAAGTCCTACTCAAAGGTTGAATATACCAGTTCAGGAAGAATTTAAAAAAGCAAAGCATATTGTGCCATTGCTTTCGTTAGAAAATAGTTATAACGCTGATGATATTAAAAATTGGGCAGATTTTGTAGAAAGGGCATTAACGTGATTTAGGAAAGTATTGCCAGAAGATTATCAGAATAAAAAGATATCTTATCATATAGAACCTAAATTTGATGGTTCATCAGTGGAGTTGGTATATAAAAATTGAAAATTTGTCCAAGCTATAACTAGATGAGATTGATTTATTTGAGAAGATGTTACAGAAAATGTAAAAACTATATACAATTTACCAATGATTTTGAAAGGAGCTGAGCATATTAAAGAGTTAAGAATTAGATGAGAAGTTTTGATGCCTAAGTCAGCTTTTGAAAGATTAAATGCTGAAAGACAAAAACAATGATTGCCTCTTTTTGCTAATCCTAGAAATGCTGCAGCTTGAAGTTTGAGACAACTTGATCCTAAAGAAACAGCAAAAAGATGATTGATAATATATGTTTATGAGCTTTTATATATTGATTATATTGATGATATTGAAAGGGAGTTTTCAGAAGAAGTTAAAACAATATATAGAAATGTAGATGAATTTTGAAAAGTTTTAGTAAAGAATATTTGGAATTTAACAAAAATATTAAATAAAAGTTTCTTTGATATAACTCAAGATAATATTATAGAATGGTTTAAAAAACTATGATTACCTGTTTTTGAATGGGAGAAAGTAGCTGAAGATATAGAAGAAGTTGTAAAAATTTGTACTTCTGAGGATACATTAAATTTTTTTGAAAATCAAGAGATAGAATTTGATTGATTGGTGATAAAAGTAAATGAACTTTTTACTTGGCCACTTTTGGGAATGACAGCTCATCATCCTAGATGGGCCATAGCTTATAAATTTCCAGCTAAACAAGTAGCAACTAAATTGCTTTCTGTAGAATTTCAAGTATGAAGAACTGGTATTATTACCCCTGTAGCAAATTTAGAAACAGTTGAGATAGGAGGAGTAAAAGTATCTAGAGCTACTTTGCATAATTTTGATTTTATAAAAGAAAAGGATATTAGAGTAGGAGATCGAGTATGGGTTATTAGATCATGAGAAGTTATTCCATATGTTGTATGACCTATAAAAGAAAAAAGAGATGTTAAGGTCTGCATTAGTATTGATGATATTAATAACATTAAACAAAAATATTCTAATCTTAAAGAATTGATAGATCTTATTGTTAAAGTTTATAATGCTTGGGTAGATAATTTTAAAGATGATTTTGTTTTAATGGCTTCTAAATGGTGGAAGCAAGATATAATATGTTTGTCAGAAGATTTAGTTTCAGAAGAGATAAAAGTTTTAGTTAGTGATGAATATAATCGGTCAAAAGTTTTAGATTCGTTATCTCAACTTGTAAAATATTGAGCGTTAATAAAGATATTACCACCGAACAAATGTCCAGTTTGTTGATGAAAAGTAGTAAAATTTCCTGATGAGGTCTATTTTTATTGTTCTAATGTAAATTGTCCTGCTCAGATAAAAGAAAAATTAAAACATTTTGTTTCAAAACAAGCTATGGATATCGCGGGATTAGGTGATAAATTAATAGATTTATTAGTAGATGCAGGTCTAGTTCATCATTATGCTGATATTTATAAATTAAAAGAACCAGTAAATAAAGCTAAGCTTTTATCTTTACCATTAATGGGGCCTAAAAGAGTAGAAGATCTTTTAAAGGAGATAGAAGAAAGTAAATATAGACCTTTATGGAGATTAATTAATGCTTTATGAATAAGATATGTAGGAAGTAAAACTTCAAAACTTTTAGAAGAGGCTATATTTGATAGATTAAAGTCTAAAACAAAAGATATTGAAGAATTAAAAAAGTTAATAGAAAATTTTGATCGGAAACAATTTATACAATTTTTATCTGACAGAGTTTTTGTTTGATCTATTTATGGAATAGGTGATAAAACTGTAGAATCATTATATAAATATTTAAATGAACCTCATAATCAGGAGGTTATTAAAGAACTTTATGAAGTAGGAGTTAAATTCAATATATTTGAAGAATTTGAAAAGATGTTAGAACATCAGAAGGGGGAAAAACTGCCAATGGAAGGTATTCATTTTAGTATTACTGGTAAATTTCCTATTCCTAGGTCAAAGTTAGTAGAAATTTTAGAAAAATATTGAGCAGTATGGGATGAACAACCTAAAAGAACTACAGATTTTATACTGGTATGACAAGATCCTGGTAGTAAATTGCAAAAAGCTCAAAAATATGGTTTAAAGATAGTGGATAGTTTGGATAAACTAATAGAGCTTTATCCTGATATCAAAGATGATATTCAAAAGGCTTTACAAGCTAATAGATGATTGTTTTAAATGCTTGCTAAAAAATATAAACTTACTAGAAAAGATGTAAATTTCATATTTAGGAAACAAAAAGTTATTCCAGGAAAATTTTTTAGTTTTTTTGTATGGCCTCAACGGCCAAATAGGAAATATAATCAATTTTGATTTTTACCACCAGTTAAATTGACCAAAAAAGCTACTTTAAGAAATTTTATAAAAAGAATAGTTTATGATCGGATAAGAGTTAATGATCTTCATTTGAAACCTATTGATTGAAAATATCGGAAAATTTTTATAATTTTTAATAAAAAAACTATACAGACTTTGAAACCTGAGATTGAATCTATTGATAAAGTTTTATTGAAAGATAAACTGATAGAGTTTTTTGAGAATAGCTTTAAAAATATTGATAAAAAAATTTCATCTAAATTTTCTTAAAAAATTTTTTATAATTAAATCGATACCAAATACCTGATATAATAGTTAATACAACAAAAAATATAAATCGTTTTGGTTTTATAATATAAACAAAAAAGCTTCCGTTAAGAAAAAATAAGAAAAGTATTCCACTTAATAAAAATTGTATTTTATTTGAAAAGTACTTCTTGTTTGATTTTCTCTTCTGTTGATGTTTCATATTGAGGAGATATTATGTTTACTAAATTTGCTTTTTTTCTTTTTGTAGAAAAATTTAAAGATAATACTAGATTGATGATGAGACCAATTACTAGATAAATACTTATTATATAGAATCAAAAATCTAATTTTATAGTTTCTATAAATAGATTATTGAGTAGTTTAATTAAAACTCATATAGTTAACATTATAATGGTAAGGTTGAAAAGAATAGCAAAGTTTACAAGACTTTCATTTTCTTTAAATCAGACTAAGAGATAGACTAGTTTCCTAAATCTATAACTAGTATTCCATAGTATTAAAGTTGTTATTAGGATGATTATGAAAATATCTAAGGTGAAAAAAAATTTATTAAATATAGTTGTAGACCATACTTTTTGTCAGTTTAAATCTACTTTTTTTATAATTGGTAAAAAAAACATTAAAAAAGGGATTAGGACTGTGTAAATTATAAAAAGTTTTTCTAATTTATTGAATCTTTGCCATTTTTTATTAATCTTTTTAGGAAATTTTTGTATCATTGT
>JAMOTU010000130.1 GCA_027062165.1 Candidatus Altimarinota bacterium | reverse complement strand
AATAAAACCTCATCCAGAGCAAAAACAAATAGAGGTAAGTTGGGATTATACTTGAGATCCTAAAAAGTTTAAAGTTTTATATGGATTAGATAAAAATAATTTAAATCAGTTTAAAATCGTAGATACTAATAAGGCTATCTTAACATGAATTGAAAAAAATAAAATTTATTATATACAAATTGTTCCTTTAGATGAAAATTGAAATGTTGTTTGAGAAGCTTCTAATGTTTTAGAAGTTAGTCTTGATATGAAACCATCAGCTCCTAGATGCGTTGTTAAGGATATTAAACTAAAATTGAAAACAGTAAATGGACAGCATTACATTATTTGGGATAAAGTAGATTGAGTAAACAAATATATTATTTATGTAGCTGATAAACCTGATGGACCTTTTGAAAAACTAGGAGAGACTACCGAAACAAAATGGGAATATCCTTTTGACCCAGATGCTAAAAAAGTTGTTTATAAATATTTTAAAGTAGAAGCTGTATGTTCTGATGGTTCAACAGTACAGATAGATAAAGTTAAAAAAGTTAAAGTATGACCTGCTCATACTATATTGTTATTGTTGATTGTAGGTATGCTAATATATTCACTTATGAAATTAAATTTGGTATATAAAGATTAGTTCAATGGCGAGTTTACAAGCTCGCCATTTTTTCTTGAAAAAGAAAAATAAATTTATATATTAAAGACTAACCCGTAAAGGGCTTTTTAATTTATAATTAAAAAAAATGGTTAAGGTAGTGGTAAATAGTGAAGGTTGTATAGGATGTGGTGCGTGTGTTGCTATTTGTTCAAATATATTTCAGTTTTGAGATGATAACAAGTCACATGTTGTTAAACAACCAGAAACAGAAGAAGAAATAAAATGTGCTAAAGAAGCTGCCGAAGCTTGTCCTGTGCAAGTTATAGAAATAGAGGAATAGTTTATGGTAATTTAAAAGTTTTATATTTTTATCTTAAAATATGCAAAGAACATTAGTTATTTTGAAGCCAGATGCTGTTACAAGAGGTATTACTTGAAAAATAATAGACAGATTGGAATCTAAAGGGTTAAAACTTGTTGCATGTAAAATGGTAATGTTGAATGAAGAAATTTTAAGAGAACATTATTCTCATCTTGTTGATAAGCCTTTTTTCCCTGATATTGTGAAGTTTATGACTAGTGCTCCTGTTATTTTACAAGTTTGGGAAGGTGTAGACGCTGTAGATGTAGTAAGATTAATGACAGGAGTTACAAATGCTAGACAGGCACAACCTGGTACAATAAGAGGTGATTTTGCTATGTCTGTTGCTAGAAATGTTATTCATGCTTCAGAATCTCCTGAAATAGCAGAACAAGAAATTAAAAGGTTTTTTAAAGAAGAAGAGATTTTTTCTTATAAGAGATTAGATGAAGATATGCTTTATGAAGAGGATGAGAAATAATAACCGAAGATATTTGATGATTGGAGCCTGATGATATCTGAAGATAAGGGTGGATAATAGGTAGTTTTTATTTTTTTAATGTTTAATAATAAAATGAAAAAAGGTATACATCCTCAATATTTTCAAAATGTTAAAGTAAAATGTATTTGTTGAAATGAATTTACAGTGGATGGTGCTACTGTTGAGTTTATAAAAGTGGAAGCTTGTCCTGCTTGTCATCCAGCTTATACTGGGACTAAAACTAAAAAAGTAGCAAAAGGTAGAATGGAAAAGATTTTAGAAAAAATGAAAAAAATGGAACAACTTCAAAAGGCTGCATAGTTTTAAAAATACTTCTTTCCTATGTTTAAAAAGAAACTTCTTTCTAGATATATAGAAGATCAAAGGATTTTGCATATTATATCTCATCATTGGCGAGTTTATGTTAAGCTTATTATTAAATTTGTAGTATTGTTACTCATAGGGTTTGGGTGATATTGGTATGTAGGTAAATATTTTGATTGGAAGTGGATTAGTATTGGGTTTGGTATATATTGATTGATCTTATATGTGACTTTTATAGTAGCTTTTATGGATTTATATTTAGATAGTTTGGTATTAACTGATCAAGGAATTAGTTTGTTTTTTTGGGAGGGGGTGTTTAAGTATTCTAATGAACTTTTAGAGCGGGCATCCATAGAGGCTGTTTATGATGAGCAAGATGGTTTGCTAGATATTATTTTAAATAAATGAGATGTTAAGATAAAAAGAGCTGAAGCCGAATATGTTTTTGATGAAATTCCTAAACCATCTAGTGTAAGTGCGTTGATATTATCTGTAAAAGAAGAGATTTTAAATCAAGATGAAGATTCTAATAATCAGGAAGAAGAAATTGATAAATTTCAATTATTAGTAGAAGCGCTGGGAGAGATAATAAAAGAATTTTATTCTAAAAGGTAAGATATTTTATATTTTCATATTAAATATAATGTCAAAAGGAAAAATAGCTGCTATTAGATGAGTAGTAGTAGATGTACAATTTCCTGAAGGAGAAAAATTACCATCTATTTACGAAGCTTTAGAGACTCAAACAAAGAATAGTGATGGAGAAAAAGTAGTGATAGAAGTATTACAGCAGTTAGAAGATGGTATTGTTAGAGGTATAGCTATGACATCTACAGATGGATTAAAAAGATGAGATGAAGTTATAGCAACTGGTTCTCCTATCAAAGTTCCAGTATGACCTCAAGTATTAGGACATATCTTCAATGTTATTTGAAAAACTATTGATTGAACTTCTGATGTAGAAGGTGAGGATAGATGGGCTATTCATAGACCGGCTCCTAAATTTACAAATCTTTCAACTAAAGCTGAAATCTTAGAGACATGAATTAAAGTAGTAGACCTGCTGGCACCAATTTTGAAATGAGGTAAGGTTGGTCTTTTTGGAGGAGCAGGAGTTGGAAAGACTGTTTTGATGCAAGAGTTGATTCATAATATTGCAACAGAACATCAATGAGTGTCAGTAGTGTGTTGAGTATGAGAGAGAACAAGAGAAGGTAATGATCTTTATAATGAAATGAAAGAGTCTGGAGTTATTGAGAAAACTGCTATGGTTTATTGACAGATGAATGAACCTCCTGGACCAAGAGCAAGAGTTGCTTTAACTGGTCTTACAATGGCAGAGTATTTTAGAGATGTGGAGTGAAGGGATGTATTGGTATTTATAGATAATATTTTTAGATTTGTGCAAGCAGGTGCAGAAGTATCTGCTCTTATGGGTAGAATACCATCGGCGGTATGATATCAACCTACATTAGCTTCTGAAATGGGTGCTTTACAAGAAAGAATTACTTCTACTGATAAATGATCTATTACTTCTGTGCAAGCTGTATATGTTCCTGCTGATGACTTAACTGACCCTGCACCAGCTACAACATTTGCTCATTTAGATTCTACAATTGTATTAAATAGAGCTATCGCTGAAAAGGGTATTTATCCTGCTGTAGATCCATTAGATTCTACATCTACTGTGTTGACTCCGGAAGTAGTTTGAAAAAAACATTATGAGGTAGCTAGAGAAGTTCAAAGAATATTACAAAGATATAAAGAACTTCAAGATATTATAGCGATTTTAGGTATGGAGGAACTTTCTTATGAAGATAAGCAATTGGTGTATAGAGCTAGAAAAATAGAAAAATTTTTATCTCAACCATTCTTTGTAGCAGAACAATTTACAGGTATGCCAGGTGTTTATGTAAAGTTGGAAGATAATATAAGATCATTTGAGAAGATTATTAAATGAGAAGTAGATCATATTCCAGAAAATTATTTCTTATATAAAGGAACAATAGAAGATGTTATAAAGGCTTATGAGGAAGATCAAAATAAGTAATTTTTAACCGGGGTCTGAGACCCCGGCTTTTAGTTTATTAATATTGCTTTACAATGATAGGTGTTTTATTAAAAGAGATCTTTTTTCGTCCGATTTTCAACTTATTATTGTTATTTGTTTTTATATCTGGATGAAATTTATGATTAGGTATTATTTTATTAACTATTTTTATTAAGTTATTACTTTTAAAGCCTACATCTGCAGGTAATGATTTACAGAAGCATATGACTCAATTACAGCCTAAAATAAATGAAATAAAAGAAAAATATAAAGGTGATCCCCAAAAAATGAACGAAGAGATGATGAAATTGTTTCAATCAAATCAGCAGAGTTTCAAATGAATGGCTAAATGATGTTTGATGATGTTGATACAAATACCTGTTTTTATATGACTTTATCGGTCTGTTAAGGATTTGGCTGATATAGTGGCTAAATGAGATGCAAATATGATACAAAGATTTTGAGAATATATATATTCTTTTCTTCAACCTATATGAATAACTGTAGATATGTTTAGTAGAATTAATCCTTATTTTTTAGGTATGAATCTTTTAGAATCTCATAATATGATATTAGCTATTTTGGCAGGTATTTTGATGTATTTTCAAATGAAATTTATGTCGTTCATTAATCCTTCTTCAAAACAGAGTTCTGCGAATATCCCTTGAATGCCTCAAATGCCAGATTTGTCAAAGATGATGAATATGATGAATATGTTTTTAGTATTTATGATGGTTATGTTTGTACGATCTATGCCAGCAGCTATATGACTTTATATAGTTACACTTACAATTTTTTCTATAGTTCAACTTGTTTGGCAATATTGGCCTATGATTAAAGTTAGATTTTTTAACAAATAAGTCTGTATGATGATAGAAATTTTAATATTGGCTATAATTTTACTGATTAGTATTTCTGTTCACGAATTTGCACATGCATGGGTAAGTTATAAATTGTGAGATCCTACACCAAAATATCAATGAAGATTAACTCTCAATCCTATTGCTCATATAGACCCTATTGGTTTTTTGATGATTTTTATTATTCATTTTGGATGGTGAAGGCCAGTAGAAGTGAATCCTAGATATTATAAAAATCCATTATTATGAGAACTTATAGTAGCATTGGCTGGTCCTTTTTCAAATTTATTGTTAGCTTTTTTTTGAACTTTTTTATTAGTATTGCTGATAAAGTTTTTTTGAATGAAGATATTTTATTTTTGAGATTTAACTTTTGAATGATTTTTATATAAATTTTTTTACTTATTTTCATTAATAAATGTAGGTTTAGCTATTTTTAATCTTTTGCCTTTTCCACCTCTTGATTGATATAGATTAATAAAATATTTTTTTCCAAGAGTATGAGTTTGGATAGATAAAAATTTATTTTATTTGTCTTTGGGCTTTTTATTACTATTGTTTTTGCCAGGTACTTGAGATGTTATAAAGTCAATAGTAGTTGCTGTGTCTAAAGAAGTTTTTAATATTTTTTATGTTTTTTGGACAATGATTTTATTGTAAATTAATATTGAAAATAATTAAAATAATTTTAAATTAATTTTGATTTTTGTTAAAATTTTATCAAATATTTTATAACATAATGCTTACTTCAGAAGACATTAGAAGACTACGAGATAAATTTTGGCAGTCAAAAAGTCACAAATGGCTTCCGCCTGATAAACTTGTTCCCACACAAGGGGACACTACTGCGATGTTTACATTAGCGTGAATGCAGCAATTAGTTCCTTATCTTATGTGAAAACCACATCCATTGGGTAAGAGATTATATAATATACAAAAATGTGTTAGAACTAATGATATTGAAGAAGTATGAGATGAGAGACATCTTACTTTTTTTGAGATGATGTGAAATTGGTCTTTGGGAGATTATTTTAAAAAAGATGCTATTAATTGGTCTGTTGAATTTTTAACGAAATATTTAGGTATACCTTTAAATAAAATAGGTGCTACTGTATTCAAATGAGAGTGAGATATTCCTAAAGATGAAGAATCAAAACAAATTTGGAAGGAAGTTTGAATAGAGGAGGATAGGATAAAAGAGTTATGAAAGGATGATAATTTTCGATGACCTGCTTGAGAGATATGACCTTGTTGACCTTGTACAGAAATCTATTTTGATAGAGGAGATTTACGATGACCAGCAGATTGGAATTTATGAGAAAATGATAGATACTTGGAAATACGAAATAATGTTTTTATGGAGTATTATAAAGATAAATCTTGAAATTATACTAGGTTAAAACAGCAAAATGTAGATACATGAATGGGACTTGAAAGAATAACAATGGTGTTACAGGAAGTTCCTACTGTTTTTGAAACTGATTTATTTATACCTATATTAAGAGTGGTAGAAAAGTTTGTAAAAAAAACTTATCCGTTAAAGGATCTTTCTTATGATAATATTAAAAATCTTTCTAAAAACAAAATTATATCAATTTTGGATTCTGTAAAAGATTCTATAGATTTAAAAAGATTTAGAGTTATAGCCGATCATATAAGATCTTCTATATTTTTAATTGCAGATGGAGTTATACCATCTAATGAGTGAAGAGGATATGTTTTAAGAAGACTTATAAGAAGACTTTATTATAATTTGATATTATTAAATCCAGGTTTAAAGTTGGAAGATGTTGAAAAATTTGTTGATGAAGTTGTAGAAGTTATAGCAAAAAAGTATTGACCTTGGCGGCAAGAAGTAAAAGATGAAAAGAAAAATGTTAAAAAAATTTTGTTTAGTGAAATAACAAAGTTTGACAAAACTATTAGAAGAGGATTAAAATTATTAGAAGATATTTTGAATACTATTAGAGAGAGTAAAATTTCTTGAGAAGTAGTATTTAAATTGTATGATACTTATGGATTTCCAGTAGAACTTATAAAGGAAATAGTAGAGTCTAAATGATTAGAAGTTGATGTAGAAGGTTTTAAAAATTTTATGAAGCAAGCTCAAGAAAAGTCTAGACAAGCGACTAAAGATATTTTTAAGAGAGGTATAGATTGGGGAAAATA
>JAMOTU010000129.1 GCA_027062165.1 Candidatus Altimarinota bacterium | reverse complement strand
TGAGCTGTACTTCCCTTTTTCATTAAAAATTTTAAACCACTATTAGTTTCATAAGAAAAAGATAGTCTTAACTGACTAGTTCATTTTTGTTGTCTTTTTATCCTTCAAGGTATAATTTTTTGAATTTCTGGCAAACTGGCTATCTTTTGTAAAAATTTTTCAAATTCTTTAAGTATATGATGTTCTCTTTTAATTTTTCAATTAAAATATTTCATCAAAAATTAATTTTATTAATTAAAAGCCGGCTAGATACAGCCGGCTAAGATTTAACTAACCAATAAATTAGCGACATAACCTAAAACCTCTTTTTTCTTTCTAAGATAAGAACAAAACAATTCTAAAGACAACAACTCTTCAGGAGTAAGTAATTTTTCCACTAAACTCATTAACTCTTCATAAAAAGATACTACATCACAACCTAATTCTAAAATCCAATAAATATAAAACGCAGTTAAAACCCTTACTTCATCGACATTCCCCTCCTCTTTTAAATAATAACCTAATCCTTCGAAATTTTTTCTTTTCAACAATCCCATCACCATTTCTTTACTCATCACTCCCTCCTTTCAAAAATTTTTGGTATTTTTACAATAACAATTTAAATTTTATTGTCAAGTAATTTTTATAACTATCTTTCTATGATCTTAACTTCATTTTCCTTAACATCTATTAAAACCGATGGCTTACCATCTAATATACCTCAATCTATAATCCAATCTACCTTATCATAAATTTGCTCTGGTAAATCATCAATTTTTCTAATAACTTCTTCTCAAGATATATTTGCTGATGTTGTTATAAATGGTTTTCATAATTTATCTACAAACTCTTGAAAAGGATGATTTAAAATTCTAACTCATAAAGTATTATCTTTATAAACTTGCCTTATAAAATCATCTAAATAAAATTTAATATTTTTATTTTTTGCTGTTGTCTGAAAAAATCTATTGCTTTTTATATATCAAATAATAGTCCATCACTCTCACTTGTTTCGTAAATTATAAATAACTTTATATAATTGACTTTTAATTTTTTTATCAATAACAACAGGCAAATCTTCCAAAACCTTATTCAAATTTTCATATACTTTAGGCCAAATAATAGAGACTTTTTTACTAGTTGGTCTTTGCTTTATTTTATAAACTTCTTTTAAAGTATCAGGAAAAATTCATCAAATACCATAAATTGTATCTGTAGGATAAACAAAAATCTTTCAAGTCTTTGCTTCTTCTATAAAAAAATCTATATTTTTCAAAAAATCTTCTAATTTGATAATTTTACCAGCCATATCATAATTATTATTAACCAAATAAATAAAATAAAATAAAATTTAATCTGAAAATCTCTTTTTATAGTTTTGTGAGAAAAACTTATCATACCAAATAAACCTCAGACAAATCATCCCAACGAAACGCAAAATAATAATAATTTTTCAGAAATTCTCCACTTGTTTTTTATAGCTTTATATTTATCTATTCAAAATAAAACAAACGTTATTAAATTGATAATTAAAAAATAAATGAATATAAACTTCATACTACACAACTTAGAAAGTAAATATGACAAAGGGCTATTTTATGAAATCTTTATCAATGAAGAATATAAATTATTAAAACCACATATAGACAAAATAGACACTTTTTTTGACATATGAGCTTACAAATGATTCTTTAGCATATGGCTACTAAAAAATTGATTCAAAGAAAATCTTATCTTAGTAGAACCTTTA
>JAMOTU010000128.1 GCA_027062165.1 Candidatus Altimarinota bacterium | reverse complement strand
AGTAAAATAAAATATCTCTTATTATATTATCCAAATCAATAAGAGCATTTACAATTTGTTCATTCTTTTTTTTAGCTATTTGTGGTAAAAGTTTATTAATTTTATATTCTAATTCAAATAATTTATCTTTATTTTTCTTCCTCAAAATTGTAATTATTTTATTTTCCAAATCTCAATTAATAACCTTATATCTTCTAAATTCTAAACCGTCAAACACAATTTTTCAATTTCTAACAAAAATAGAATTAGCTTCTCAAATTATATTATTATTAGCACAAATCTGTTTTACTAGTCCAAATGTTTCATATTTTACTGCATTTTTATACATATCTTTTACAGTTTTAAACAAATTTTTTGTCTTTTTATCATTCTGAATATATTTTTCTAAACTATAAAACACTTTATCAATATATCAATATAATTTTTTCTTAATATTTTCTTTTTTAACTTTCATTGCTTTTATAATCTTAATGGTTTTAGCATAATTTTTATTATCATTATTTATTCTATAAATTTTCAATTTGTTATTTAAAAAATTAATTTTTTTAGAATAAAATATTATTTTTTTCAAATTATTATTAAAACTTTTATCAAACTCTTCTGCTATTTTTTTTATTTTTTTAAAATTTATACTATCGTCTGTTATCCTCACATCTATAATAGGATCAATATTTCCCATTAATCATCCAAAATTATAAGTAACGACTTCAGAATTTGCCCCTAAATAAGCACTATTTAGTATACATACTCTGCCTTTAAAATCATTGTTAGCTCTTAAAAAAAATCTAGAAAAAGTTGTTATTTTACCATTAAACGAACTATTAGCCCGACCCTCTAAATTTCCATAAACATATACATTACCATACCCTAATTCTATATTAGAACTTATTTTTAAATTATTAGTCGTTAAATAGATTTTATCTATTTTTACATTAGACTCTAAAATTGTTTCTTTTTTTGCATTCACTGATAAAAATTTAATTTCGCTATTACTACCAATTATCAAATTATCAGCACTTCATTCTATTTTATTTATTTCATTATTAGATCATATTCTAACCTTCTTAGCATTTTTCAATATAATCTCATTCAAATCAACATTTGCATCTGTCTCTAATTCTCATCAATCTATAATTATTTTATAATCTTTAATTTGCACATTAGATCTTATCTTTAAATTAGCTCATCTTATCACAGTTATATCACTTTTTATCTTATCAAACATCGTAATTTCAGTATCTTGCTTAATAACCGATGGTATTTCTTTTCAAAAATAATCATTTTCTTCATCCATATCTTCTGTATCCATTTCATTTTCATCTATATAATCTTCTAACTCTTCCTCACTTCACATATCAAAATCATCAAAATTTAAATTTCATAAATCAAATTCTAAATTATCATTAGAAAGTCCATAATCAGCAAAAGTCCTAGTATTAATTATAACTCCAACAAAATTAAATAGCACCAAAATAAATAATATCTTTTTCATTACCTACCAATTTTTAAGATATAAAAATTTTTAAGATATAAAAACTTATTCTTCGGTAAGATTTAAATTATAACTAAAAAATAAAATTTGTCAAACTTTTGTTAATTTTTTTATTTTTGTCAAATCTACAACTCTACAAAATATTCTTTATTTTTCCAATTTTTTTATTAAAGTATAAAATGAAATTTAAAAACTATACAACACAAAAACTATGTTCAAAAAACTTACGCTAGACCAACT
>JAMOTU010000127.1 GCA_027062165.1 Candidatus Altimarinota bacterium | reverse complement strand
CTGCTTTTGCTTATGCTAGGAATTCTGAAATTAAACATTACAGTTATTTAGAAAATAAACATCGTGCCGAATTAATCGAAGCTGGCGCAGGGCTTGGGCTAACAGGAGCTGGTGCGGCTTTAGTTGGCGGAAAAATCTCAGCTGGTTTAGTTGGCGCAAAACTTGCAGCTGCAGGGCTTGCAATTGGAAGTGGGGGAATGATACCTTTAATAGGTGCAGTTGCAACTCTTAGTGCTGGTACTTTAACAGGTGCGGTTGGATTAAGAACAGCACAGGTTTTAGGTAAAAAAGGAGTAGAAGGGCTAGAATATTTAGGGGAAAGAGCTTTTGTAAATATGAGTAGGTTAAGCAGTGCAGCTGCCAAAGTTTTGGGAACAATGGCAAAAAAGGGTGCTCAAGCAAGTTTTAAATTTACACAAAAAGCAACAAATACTTTTTTAAAGAAAAGCAAAGAAGCTTTAAATAAAAATATAAATCAACCACAACAGCTCTTGGAAAATTATTCTCAAAACAGTCAAGCAGAAAAGATTTTTATGGATAGGTTAAATACTTTAAATAAAGCTCTTCAAAATGGAAAAAATATAAAAAATGATTTAAAAGATATATTCAAATACAGAATACCTACTCAAAATACTTTAAAAGCGCTACAAAACACTACTTCTTACTATTTTATTAAGCAAAATGCTGAAAAAAACGGCGGGAAAATTAATTTAAGAGAAATTAGAAAAGATTTTAGAAATTTTGCAAAAGAGGCAAAATTGAGTAAAAAAGAAGCTAAGTATTTTGAGTCGCATATACCCAAAATGCTCGAAAATTTAAAAGACAATTTAATTGTAACAAAAGACAATCAATTTGCACCTTTTGAATTCAAAATGCATCAATCAGTTCAAGAAGTTGCTAAAAATAAAACCCAAAAAATGCAGCAAAATTTTGAAAAAAATCAAAAACAAAAACTTAATGTTAAGGATCAAGAACAGGGAAAGCTTCAAGAGATGCAGCAATTGCATCAAAAAATAAACGAAAAAGAAAATATTTTATCTGGGAGATAGAATATGTCTAACAAAAAATTAAAAGAGATTATTAAAAATTCTACCTCTTCGAACAGATATAGAGCTTGGGAGAAGTTAGAACACGAAACTAATATGAGATTAAAAGCTTTCTTTATCGAAAATGCGGTATATTTAGCACCTTTTTTTATCCTTAATATAGGATATTTTGTTTATGGACTCTTGCAAGAAGCTTCAATGCCTTTTAATCAACATTTTGATTTCTTTTCATTTACATATCTAGTTATTTTTATTTTAAGCATAATTGCTACTTTTTTAAATTTAAAATATGTAAAACCGCTTCTTTCGAAAGAAATAGAAAAATCAGAAAAAGAATTGACGGAAGATGTGTATGTTGAGGGAAATAAATTAATTAATACAAAAGAATTTAATAAATGTATAGAAAATTATATAGAAGAAGAAGCAAAAATCAAAAATAAAGAAGACCAAATTTTCTTAATACCTACTACTAAATTAGATAAGAATGATAAACTTTTTGAAGAAAATCCCGAATCTATTAAAATTCCAGCTTCTGTTTTATCTACTGGATTATGTATTAGTGGTAGTCCTGGGCGAGGTAAATCCGTTTTAATCAATCAAATTGTTAATCAAATTCCAAATTCTAAAAAATCTATCATTATCGATGTCAAGGGAGAATTCGTCGAAAAATTTTTTAACCCAGAAACAGATTTA
>JAMOTU010000126.1 GCA_027062165.1 Candidatus Altimarinota bacterium | reverse complement strand
TAAAAATTTTAGCTCATCATTCTTAATAGCTAATGAAATATCGATTTTAAGTAAGTTTTCAATTAATTTAGTTTTGTTTTTTGTCAAAAGATAGTCAAGAAACGTTTCCAGAAGGAAAAAATAAGTTGAAGAAAACATTAATGAATTTTCTTTTTTACTTGTTTCCAAATAATTATAAACATGCTTTAAAGACTTATTATTTTTTAAAATATCATATTTTTCCAAAAGAAAATATAAAGCTTCCTTTATCTTATTTTCTTTTATAAGATTTTCTAACTTTTTTGTTAAAGCTTTTTCTATTATCACCTATAAAACCCTTACTTTGTTTAATTTTTGTTTTTCACCATATCAATAAGCTTTTTTATTTTTGGAATCTCATTGTTTATGAAGATGTTTTGAAGTTCAGAAAATTCTAATGAATATTCTTTTGTTACATCTATTAAATATTTTTTTCTTTTATTTTTCGGAATAAAGAAAAAAGTCCAGTACATTAAAGATATAGCAGTTGATATACTACCAATCATAAAAGATTTTAAAGCTGGATTTTCTAATTGTATTACTACATTGAATAAAGATTTTGTTATATTTTGTAAATATTCTTTTAAATATTTGTAATCATTTAAGGATAAAAGAAAACATGCATTCAAAGCTGAGAAAAATTTTATTGTTTCATTTAAAATATATTCAAAATTTTGAGGAGAAAAAAGCTTTTTATAATCATTTGAGAAAGCTCTTTTCAAATTAGTTATAACTTGGCTTTTTTTCTCAGTATAATATGATTTTAAAATATCCACATCTTTACTTGGTAATGCACCCTTAATTTTTGCACCATCTGAGAAATTGAAAACTTTTACCTTGTATATTTCTATAAATCTTTCTAACATAATTTTTGTCCACATTAAAATTCCATTTGTATAAACATATCCTCCAAAATTTCCTTCAATTTTTATAGGATTTTTTATTTTTTCTTTATCTTCCTCTTTCGAGTAAATAGTATTTTCATCATGAAAAATATCTGTATCCTTTGTTCCTAAATCTACTCCAAATAAAGCAAAGTTTCTAAAACCTAGTTTATAAAATAAATTGAAGGCTGCATTTATAACTGTCGGAGATACAGCTACAAGCCCACATATAGGATTTAATATATACGCTGGGACAGAACCTCCTCGCGGGTACAGAAAAACATTTTCTTTTTTAAAGTAATCAGTAACTTTAGGATATGTATTGTCAGTTGTAAAGCACAATATATCACTTAAATATTCATTAGGTAAATCTTTAACAATGTCTTCAACACTTGGTGTTCTTTCCATATTTAGCCAAATATCCGGTTTTATATTGTAAGCATACAAAGATTTTAAGGATGTACCGCAAGAAACAATAATTGCTTTGTCTTGTATTTTTTTTATTTTTTCTATATTATCTTTTAAACTGGGACCTGAACCTACAAAAGCAACTAAAGTATCTTTTTTTCTAGCTTCCCTAATTTTTAAATATTTGTATTTTCTTTCAAATAATCCCAAAGCATTTTCTAAAGCTATTTTTTCATCATCATAAAATCCTAACCCTCTTACATAGGAAAAAACCTTATCTAATATTTCCTTTATTTTTTCAAAGAAAGTTGGATGTTTATAGTGAATACCTATTCCTGTAACATAGGCCAGGTACAAATTTTTTTCAAATATCAAATGCAAAAGATCAGTAAAAAGTCCGTAAGCATCCTCTGTATCTATTTTTTTTATAA
>JAMOTU010000125.1 GCA_027062165.1 Candidatus Altimarinota bacterium | reverse complement strand
TCGGCTCAAATTTTAATGCCAGATTCATACTCATAAGCGTTTTTCCGGCACCTGTAGGGGCGTTGAGATAGAAGATGTTTTTATCAAGGTTTTGGAGAAGTTCGTTTTCACTTTTTCGAAACATCTCTCGTCTGATTGTATTCAGCTCCCCTTCAAAGTTATCCATATTTTTAATTACATCATATTCGTAAAATTTCTCTTTTTCTCTAAACTCACCAAAATCATCAATCTCAATATCTGCCATATATTCAAGAGTTGCATAATAATCAGCACTGATTAACATACTAAAAATAAGTTTCATAACCACATAAAATTCAATCCCGAAATACTTATCAACGCTTTGATATTGAAGAAAGCCTTTTAAATCAAATATTTTAGAAAATTCATCAACAAACTTCCCAAACTCCCCAAGTTTCGAATGGTGTTTTGATATTACGTAACAAAGTCCAAGCAAAAAATAAAACTTCTTATAAAACTCATTATCATCCGCTTCTTTATCCACCTCATTGAAATACTTATCAAAAAATATCTTCGCCGACAAATAAGAATGCTTAGTATCCCCAGAGTCAGTAGCTATTTCTTTAAAATCTTCATTTTTCATAATATAATACTGAAAATTCGGATTTCTTTTCCCCTCATCATGCATCACCACCGCATCTATTATCATCTGCTTAATTAACTCTTTATCCCTTATCCCCAAACTATCAATAACCATATCCAAATCAACTTTTTGAAGGATTTTATCAAGGTATTTTTTGGTAAGTTTTCTATGGTCTTCAAGAAATTCAGGAGGTTTTTGCGGGTGGAGGTGGGAGAGGAGGTTATGTGATTTCATTTTCTAACTTTCTAAAAATATGTTTAAATTTAGAGATATAAATTAGTCGGATTAAGCTATTTTCACCTTTAATAAATTTATTAAATTCATCTTGAAGTTTTCTTTTTATACTTTTTTTAGAAATTGAATTTTCTCCAAGTTTTGGAAAAGAATTTAAATTATTTTGAATTTGTTCTTTATATGCTTGTTGAGCAATTTTTCTAATTATTCTTTTATCAAAAAAGTCTTCTATTTCCCACTTATCTTCCCTAAAGTCAATAGTTGGCTTTGGTAAATTCATTATTTTAACATTGTTCTTATCATTAAATTTGTTTACAAGCTTAT
Organism: Candidatus Altimarinota bacterium; assembly: GCA_027062165.1. Classification (GTDB taxonomy): domain Bacteria; phylum Patescibacteriota; class Gracilibacteria; order Absconditabacterales; family Absconditicoccaceae; genus JAMOTU01. The sequence goes on along the minus strand of JAMOTU010000125.1, from coordinate 5,809 downwards.
CATATGATTTTTTACCTGCTTTATCATTATCAAGTAAAACAAATAATTTTTGTCCTTCTTTTAATGTCAAATTTTCTATAAAAAATTCCATATTATTATCAGCCCCACCAGTAGGAATAAATTTTAAGTTTAAATTTTTAAACTCTCCATAATTTTTAAAAATTTTTAATGTTTCTTCTAAATATAATCTATCTGCTTTACCTTCTACTAATACAATATCTTCATTAGTGGTAAGAATTTCATTAATTTCAAAATAACTCCATTTGCTTTCTGTAAGCTTTTTAATAATTTCTTTTTGATTCTCACTAATTATACTACCTCTATCAATCATAAATAGATTTTTTTCTTTGAATAATGTAGTAAGAGTTGGCGAATGAGTAGAAAAAATTACACTTTTTTCCATCTCATCGTTAAAGTTTTCATTCAACATATTCAAAAATTGTTTTTTATTTGCAGGATGAATATTATTATCAATTTCATCAAATAATAAAAGTATGTCTTGAGTAGCTAAAAATTCGATAATAAATTTATATAAAATTAATTTCTTTTCACCCTCACTAAAATCTTGAAAATTTAAACTAATGTTATCCTTTTTAATATTATCAATTTTAATATCTTCAATTAATTTATCATTTTTTGGCATATAAGAAAAATAAAACTTTAAAAACAATTCATCTAAATTATTCTCTATTTCAGACAATTTTGATATACTATTATTTTCTGGCAAATTATCTACAAATTCTAAAATTAAGTTCTTTTTATCTATTTCTTTTTCTTTAATATTCTGTTTCCATATTTTAATATTCTTTTTATTCTTTTGTATTAGATATTTTGAATTAGATATATCATAATCAAATAATCGATTATTTAAGCTTAATAAAATAAAAGCAATTTTCCAATAATATTTATTTACAAATAATAATTCTGGTATTTTAGGACTAGCAGTATTTTTTTTATCTATATATTTTTGATTTTCTTTTTCATAAAATTTTTTATAAATATCATTCCATAATCTTGCTTCTTCACCACTATAATAACAAATAATTTTTTCGGGTAATTTTGAGATATCAATTTGTTCTGTGTTTTGAGTTAAAGTAATATTTTGCCCATCTTTTTCGTATCTAATTACATAGTCAAAATTAGGTTTATCAATTAAACTATTATCATAATAATACCCAAAAACCAAACTAATAGCTTCTAAAACATTACTTTTTCCACTTCCATTATTTCCAATTAAAACTGCTATGCCATCATCTGGAAATCTCATTTCAAAATCTAAATTCTTATATTCTTTTATTTTTATATATTTAAGTTTCATATTCTACCTTTACTTTGCCTTTTTGTGGTTCCTTTAAATTTTTAGAAGTAATAAAGTAAGATATGTTTTTTTCATCTTTTAAAATTAGATAAAAATCTTTTTCATGGACTAATTCTACATTTAAATTTAGCTTTGTTACCTTTAAACTATGTTCTTCAACAAAAAAATAAGGAGGATGTAAATTATGAAAATTTAATTTTGAGATATGTTGTGGTTTAATTATAATATTAGATTTTATTGCTCTACCTAAAATATCAAAATTGCTAATTTTAGGTAAATTGTTTTCTATTTTTCTTATAGGTATTGGAAACTCTGGTAAATGAGGAATTTTTTTAGTCTTAATTTCATCTAAAATTTCTTCAAATTTTTCAATATCTTCAAAAGCAAAATTTTCCTCTCCTAATTCAATTTCGCAATAAATATCTTCATCAGATTTATTTCCAATATTACTTATCTGCAAAGTAGCTGTATAAAACTTGGTATTTTTAATGCTCTCATCAATTTGTAAATTTTGAACTTTAGTTATAAAATCTTTTAAATCTTGTTTATATTTTTCTAAATCATTTTGATTTTCAATTGGCAAAAAATCAAATATTTCTTCAATTTCATAACCTTTTAATTCATCTAATTTTTCTACATTTTCTAATAGCTCTAATTGTTTTTTTGCTTTTATCAATAATTTTGATTTTTTATTTTCAAATTCTTTAATTTCTTCAAATTCATATTTTTTTAGAATCAATTTAACTTCATATTTAGGCATTAAGTATTTTAACTTTTCTAATTCTTCTAAAAGTTTATTTTTTTCTTCTTTTTCTTTTTTCCAAATTTCATATGAGGTATAAATTATCCAAAAATTTGCCCAAATAAGTAAAAATTTATTGGAAAATTCAAAATCCAATTTTATATAAGTATTTGCAAAATCATAAAAAGTTGGAATTATTCCCAAATAAAAAATCCAAGTTTTTAGTAATTTTTTTATATATTCAGCTAAAAATTTCATTTTCAAATTCTTTTAAGGCCACTTCAAGTTCTTTTTCTAATCTTTTTTGTTCTTCTAAATTGTTTTTAAGCAGTACTATCAATTGTTTTTGGGTATTAATGTCTGGTAAAGGAACTTTTATATTATGAAGCAATTCATCAAATTTGATATATTTTCTATTAGTAGTTCCTGTAACTTTACTATCCATATATTGATTAAATTTTTTTAATTGAAATAATAATTGTAAATAATACAAATCTATTTTACTATAATTAATCTTTGCAAAAGTCATATTTGAAGAAGCTATAGAATTTTCAAATTCTTCTGTAATAATTCCAAAAGCACCATTTTTTGTATCTACTTTACACCAATACAAATGATTTCTCTTTGCAACTTGATATTTTTTCATTTTCAAGTCTTTTCCAAATACTTCTCTATTAATATAAACTCCCTTACCATAACTTCTTACACCTAATATTTTGTATTTTTTATTATCTTCAATGTTTATTTTTTCTACATTTGCTTTTGATAATACTTCTTTAAATGGTTTTAATGGATATTTTGAAGAAATATCATCATCTATTAAAATAGTTACACTCCAACTTTCCAAATCTTTATATCTTATTTTTTTTAGCAATGATTTTCTCTCTTGTTTTTCTACAATAAAAATTTCTTTTTCAAATTGCTCTAATAATTTTGGATATTCTTTTTTTAGTTCATCTAATCTTTTTTTAATTTTTTGATACTTTTCAATTAATTGTTTTTGAATATTGACATCTGGGAGAGGAATTTTTGTGTTTAAAAATATATCTTCTTGCAAATAATGTCTTCTTGTTGTTCCACTACTTGCATTATTACATAACTCAACAAATTGTTTTGTTGTAGTTATTAAAGTTAAATATAATGGATTAACTTTTGAATAATCTACATCATAAGTCCAAAAATTCCCTGTTATAATAGCTCCATCAAGTTCATCAGGAACAATTCCAAAAGCCCCGTTTCTTGCATCTATTTTTGAAAGTAAAAATTGACCTTTTTTTATTAAAAATTGTTTTTTAGTTCCAATATCTTTTCCAAGTTTTTTGTCTCTTAAATAAATTCCTCCATTATATAGTTTAATGGTTACTCTTTTATATTCTATATCATCTTGGATTTCTATTTGAGTTTTATTTCTTATTAAAATATCTCCCAATTTTACTAATGGATAATTTGGATTATATTTTATTCCTTTTCTAATTAAACTCTTTACACTCCAATTTTCTAAATCTTTATATTTTATTGTTTGTAAAATCATTTCCAAACCTTTAAAGGTTTTAACTCTTTAATTAAATCTATAAGCTCATTGTCTGTTTCATCTCCTGTGGAGGTAATACCTGCTTTTTTTATGTCTGCAACTAAAATTTCATAATCAAATTTTTCTCTTACACAAGGCATTAATTGTTTTTCAAGTTCTTTATATAAATTTTTTAGTTCTTTTTTAATCTCTTTTTCTCTGTTTTTTAGTCTTGATTTTTGCTCTTTTTCTAATTTTCTATTTTTTAAATTTTCTTTTATTTCTAATAATTCTTTTTCCAAGTTATTTATTCCTAAATCTTCTCTTAATTCCTCTTCACACACTTTTTTTATATTTTTAAATTTTTCTTTCTCTTCATTTGTAAATTTTTGTAAAAATACCAAGCTTGTTTTCACAGTAGCCCCTGCACTTAAAAATACTTCATCAGGAAGTGAAACGATAAGTTTTATTTTTGCTTTTCCTTCAAATAGCTCTCTTGCTTTTTCAAGGTCGCTACTATTTAAAACACCTTCGGGTAAAACTATTCCTATTCTTCCACCCGGTTTTAATAAATCTAAGCATCTTTCAACAAATAAAACTTCACTTTTTCCAGTATATTTACCTACTTCAAAAAGACTTCTTATTGGTTTTCCAATATTTTCAGTAACTTGCTTTAATTCTTCTTCATAAATTTCACCGAATTTCTTTTTATATTCTTCAATTAGTTTCTCATCTTGAAATTTATCATCTTCTTGTACCTTTGGTAAATCATTGTATGTAATTCCAAAAGGAGGATTTGTTAAAACTAAATCAAATCTATTTCTGAAAATTCCATTTACATTTAAAAGTCCATCATGATGATGTATTCCACTATGACCATCTCCATGCATTATCATATTAATTTTTGCAACTCTTGCCATTCTTGGATTAGCATCTGTCCCATAAATTGCACAACAAGATAATTGTTTTAGTCTTTTTTCTTCTTCTTCGTTAAATTTTTTTACTATTTTTTCATATTCTTTTTGTTTTTCTTTATTATCTATATATTCTTGATTTTCTCCAAAAATCTTCTTTTGTAATTCTAATTTCTTATCTCTATACTCCTTCTCAATCTCTTCTTTTATTTTCTCAAACGCTGTAATTATAAAACCACCACTTCCAACACAAGGGTCGCAAATTAATTCATTTTCCTTTGGTTCCATAAAATCAACTATAAAATTAACAATAGTTCTTGGAGTAAAGAATTGTCCAAGTTGTCCTCTGAAAGTAGTACTTAAAAATTTTTCAAATGCTATACCTTTAACATCAGCACCGGTTTTAGTTAAATTATATATTTCAAGTTCTCTAACAATTGCTTCAAATGTGCTTTCTTTAAGTTTAATTTTTTCGTTTTCTTCAAAAATGCCATCATTTTTAAACTCTTCTTTTACATCTTCAAAAAGTTTTTGCATATAACTTTCAGCTTTATCGCTTTTTCCTCTTACCTGTTCCCAAGATTTTTTTAACTCTCTAAATTGTTTTAATGAGAAAATCCTCTGTTGTTTAGGATTTCTTTCATACATTATTTTTATAAATAAAACTTTGCTTATTTCATCAAATGCAGCTTCAGGAGAGAGTTTATCATTATTTCTAATTATATTATGACATTTATGAAGAAGTTTTGCAAATTCATCACCTTTAAATTCTTTGGTATTTTGTAAAAATTTATCTAACTTATTTTCATCTAATATTTCACTTGCTTTTGGAATGTCGTTAATTGGTAAAAAAGAATCAATTGTAGCAGGAGCTTTACTTTCATCAATTTTATAAACTTGTAATTCATTATCATTAGTTACAGCAAAAATTTTTGCGTGCATCCAAGAGGCATAATTCATTCCTTGATAACAATCTTCAAGTTTTAGTTTAATATTCGGTGCTTTACATTCCACTACTAAAAAAGCTCTTTTATTTTGATTTTTATCCTCTTTTGTTTTCCAAACAACTATATCGGCTTGTGCTTTTCCTGTTCCTCTTTTAGAGTTACTAACTTTCATTTCTTGTGCCATTTGTTCAGGAGAATATTCATAGTCATTTATTAATTTTGCAATAAACTTTTGTCTTACTATCTCTTCAGGTTTTGCTTCAAGCCATTTATTTTTAAGAATTGCAAATAGTTTTCCATTTTCAATAATAGGTTCTAATTCTCCTTTGTCATTTAATTGAAAGTAATTTTCTAATAACTTATTCATTGTGATTCCTT
>JAMOTU010000124.1 GCA_027062165.1 Candidatus Altimarinota bacterium | reverse complement strand
TGTCTACAATATCCATTATTCCGTTTTGATTGAATTTTCACATCTACAGACAGTCAATTTTTTTCAAGTTTATATTCTTGTAGTTTGGACAAATTATTTTGCTGATTATTTGATTCAGTTTCAAAAGTACTTTGTCATAAAGAAGCCGAATTTTCATTTGTTTGATTATCTTCATTATGAACTGTTTGAAAATTTTCACTAACTCAATTAATAAACTTTACATTAGAAGGTCTTCAACTTCAATTAGCACAAAAACCAATTTCTACTTTTTTACCATCTTCAATAGTTTGGTTCCAACTAAGCGGCGTAATTACGCATTTTCAAGCAGAACAAGAAAAATTTCAATTCCGTTTTGAGTTAATGTCTGCATTTGACAAATCAAAATTAATTTTCCAATTCTCTGCTGGTCAAGTTATAAAAAACTTATAACAAAAACCATTTCACCGGTCTGAATCAATTTTTGAAGTAAAACTAGTTGCAAAAACAGAAGAAATAATAGTAAAAAATCATAGGAAAAGAGCTATTTTTTTCATTTTTATTTATTTAGAATTTAAAACTTTAATCTGCTTGTCAGCTTCTTTTTTTAAATATAACAATTTACACCTGACAGAGTACAAATACTCAGATTTATTTCTCAATAAATAGTTTATTCTATCCATCAATCATCAATATATCATCAAAAGTACCTTTTTATCTTTTATTTTATGATTTAAATATCTAAAAATATCTCTAACCTTCTTTTTAAAAGACTTAGTAATCATACATTTATTATTAGATTTTATATATTGACTTTTAACATTTATTACTCTTTTCTGCTTTCCAAATGTCGATCCTTTTATAAATTTTGATCTTTCACTTTTCTTTTTATCATCCAAGCGCTCTTTTTTATAATTATTACCAAATAATTTATACTCTTTTTTATTATTCTTACTATTGATGCTCTTTTCCTTTAGATTTAAATTATTATCTTTTTTTTGTTTTTCTTTATTAAAAGGTTTAACAGATATAATATTTCCTGAAAAATTAGCTTTATAAGGCTCTTTATTATAATTTAAATAATACCAAGCTGTAAAATTATGTATATTTATTCACTTACAAAAAGATACTTTTTTACAATACTGCTCCAAATCTAACAAAATATTCTCTTTAAACCACTCTACTCACTTACTTTTAATATCATCATAGAAAGTATTAGAACTTCCAACGTTAATATAACTAGTTTCTAATCAAATAGAAAATACTTTTCATTTCATATTGTTTGCCAACTCTTTTATTTTTCACAAATCGTCATAATAATCCATCAAAACTAATTCATCTACATATTTAGATAGTATATCAACAAACGGCTTATTGTGATACTTTTGAGTAACCCATAAAGGCTTAGTAGCTAATTGAACTTTCAAATTATTTAATTTGCAAAGACTATAAGTCAGTTTTAAAAAATTTAAAAATTTTGGATAAACTTCTGTTTTATAAGGCTCTTGATCTATTTGAAGTCAATCAAAAGATGCTTCCGGATAATGTCTATTATAATTTGCTACTGCTTTTACTAAATCTTTAACTCTTTCATAATTAGATAAATCATTAGGATTATCATTTATATAAAAAAGTCAATATATCGCTATATTGTTATCCTTTAATTCTTTTAACAAATGAGCTAATCACCTTTCATTATATAATCTTTTATACTTGAAATATTGATCCCATTCCCGTTGAATACTACCTATGTATAAGAAAATCCTCTTAAT
>JAMOTU010000123.1 GCA_027062165.1 Candidatus Altimarinota bacterium | reverse complement strand
TAATATTATACACTGTATTCTCAATGAATATCGCCCATCTTTTGAATTCCTGATCTCTTTTCTTAATTCCTCTATTGTATGATAATTCCTTACTTCTAACCTTCTCATATTCATTACAAGCAATCTTTGTTCCATTTGTAAGAATGTTTTAGGGGATTGGTATTAAATGCAAATAGACAACCAATTCCCACTTATACAAATTTTAATCCTGCTTATAATATTAGGGAATTTGGAATTTATGGTGAGTGGATTATAAATTATTATGAGCACAATAAAAGAAATGAAATTGCAAACTATTTGATTAAAGATTTAAGTAGTTATACTTTAGAATCTCAGGTAAATTATTGGTTAAAATATATTACAAATTATAATATTAATTTTTACAGTGAAAAAATTAACTTTTCTCAAATTCAAAATTATTTTGTAATTGATAATGTTAATTATTTACCTCAAAATATTGGAACAGGTTTTAGCTACTTACTAAGTATTTTAATCTTGTGTTTAAGTGCAAAAAAAGGCAATATTATTATAATTGAAAATCCGGAAATTCATTTGCATCCAAAATCTCAAGCAAAACTAGGAGAGTTTTTTGCTTTTATTGCAAGTAAAGGTATTCAATTGGTAATAGAAACTCATAATGATCATATTTTAAATAAAGTAGCTTATGAGATATATAAAAATAATTTATCTAAAGACGATGTTGTTATTCATTATTTCTCAGTACCTTATAAAAAAACTACACTTTATTTTAATGAAAGAGGCTCATTTGTAGATGAAAAAGGACAAGAAAAACAATTTCCTGAAGGTTTTTTTGATGCTACTCTAAAAGAGATTTTTGAGATAAATGGGTATTAAGATGATGTTGGCAGTAGATAATAGTTTAATAAAAGACGTTGTAAATATTTTTATAAAAAAAGAGAAAATAATTTATAATGAAAAGATAGGAAAATTATTTAAATATATTCAGCCTCCAATAGCAATTGGAAAATTTCAAATACCTAGTGATATTAGAATAGTTTCACAATCTCAAGGAATAATAAAATTTATAAATGCTAAAAATGAATTAGAATTAGCTAAAAAAACTCATTTAAAACTTATATTATCTGATAAAAAATCTGATTTTCCGTATGTAGATATTAATCAAGATGAATTTGAGGTTAATTTTACTGCTACTTATACTCAAAGAAGTAATAAGCAAAAGGTTTTAGAACATCTGAAAAATTTAATTCAAAATGGAGATAAAATACAAATTTATGATAAATATTTATTGAATGATAATGGAGATTCAATTAATACATCAAATCATTATTCGGTCTTAATTATAAATCAATTAATTGATAATCTAACTACTCAAAGGCTCGAAATCTTTTGCAAAGATAGAGGAAATGATAGTAATGAAACTGAGAGAATTAATCAAAGAAAATCACATATAAATTATACTGATTTATCGTTTTGTCATAGTAATTTAACTGATCATGATAGATATATTAAAATATTAGATAATGATAGTATTAAAAAATATGAAATTATTTTATCAAGCGGACTATATAATATATTAGGAAATAAAGACTTTACTTATGTTGTTAGGACTTTTTAAAATTTATTATAAGTTTTATTAAAGGCTTAATGTGAGAGTTATTCTTTTTGATTTGGACGGCACTCTTATAGATTCGACCGAGGCTATTTTGGAAGGATTTAGGGTTACTTTTGAAAAGTTCGGTAAAAATTATCCCGGGGATAAAGAAGTTAAAAA
>JAMOTU010000122.1 GCA_027062165.1 Candidatus Altimarinota bacterium | reverse complement strand
TACTTCATAATTGTCAGAGTAATATTTCTTCAAAAATGGTAAGGTTCCAAGAAACTTTATAAAACTTTCTTCATCTTTATCCCCAACGAAAAGTTACTACCTTCTTTCTATTTTTTACGTACCAGTTAGAACCACATTCAGGGCACCTATATTTATGTGTATATTTTCTCGGTCTTCCTCTTCTTCCCATAATATATTATTTTATCATATCCTGATTGGAATACCTCCAAAGTTTTTTATACAATTTATTTACTTTTTTTTGCTAAAATACTTATTTAATTTTGTTATAATTGTGTTATAATTATCAAAATTTAAATTTAATGATGAGGAAAGAATTATTACCTTTGAAAATGTGGAAATTATATTAAGAACAAAAGAATATTGGTGGGATACATATTTGAAGCGGTTCTTTAAAAAGGAACCTTTTGATTTAGAAAATGAAAATTTTTTAGATGATAAAATAATAAAAAAGTATATTAAAGAAATTAAAGAATATTGGGAGAATAGTAAGAAAAAATGAATTATGATTTTTACATAAGTTATAAAAAAGATAAAATTAGTTTAAAAAAAAATAAAACTTCTAAGCAAAAATTGGATTTTTGCTTATATGTCAAACTTAAAGCTGGTTTTGTAAAGGATAAAAGCAAAGAATTAGAAGAATGTAAGAATGAAATAAAGAAAAAGAAAATATATTCTATTGGAGATTTTAAGAAAATAAAACAAGTTTCGGGAGTTATTTATGAATATGAAAAAGATAGTGGCGAGAAGGTAAAAGAAGAGTTACGTAGTTTAATCAAAAATCTTCCAAAATATTCTTTTATAATTTGGGTTAAGTTTAGCTTTAAAGCTCCTTATTTTTCAAAGGATGATGATGAGTTTTATGTTATCCAAAACCCAATAGTGAAAGATTACGCTTTTAAAGTTCCTATGATTAGATCATCTTCTTGGAAAGGTTCTTTGGCAAATGCTTTTAAAAAGGTAATTAATAATGAGGATGAAGGAGAAAAAAGAAAAATAATAGAGAGTTATTTAAGGATATTTGGTGCTGGTTCTGATTCAATTAAAGTTATAGAAAATTATTTGAAAGAAAAATCCAAAAATTTAAAAGAATTTAAAAATAAGCTTTTAGAATTTCTAATATTTGAATTGGGTTTAGAAGTAGACTTTGGAACTATAAAAAACATAAGGGAAACGGATAATATAGATGAGCTATTTAGTATTTTGAAAAATAAAATATCGGAAAAGTTTAAACAGATAAAGAGGGATCAAATTTACCCGCTTGAATTTCAAACTCACAAAGGAAGACTTATTACTTATCCAACATTTTTCGATACTCTCAGTTTAGAGGTTATTAATCCACACGATAGAAAAAGAAGAGTTGGAATTAATCCTATTTACTACGAAGTTGTCCCGGCAAATACGAATGGAATTTTACAATTAGTTTATGTTCCTTTTGATGGGATTTTAAAAAAGGATAATGATTTAAAAAATGAAGTTAAAGAGGATTTAGAAAATTTAATTAAAGCTATTGAAGAGCTCTCTGAAATTGGTGTTGGAGCAAAGACAAAATTGGGATGGGGAACCTTCAAGCTTGATGAAGAAAAAAAATATTATTGTTTTGCAGAAAATATCGAAAATATAGATAAAAATGGATGGAGAAATGTCTATACAAAATCTTAATTTAAGCAGATTAAAAGATTATAGAGATGAGATTTTAAAAGTTGAAATAGGAAGTTTACTATTTAACTTAGGCAAAACTCACATTGGGTTTTGGAAGGAAAAGAAAGAAAAAAATAAAAAATTAACTTATTTTAATGTTGATGATTTTTCTTTTGAAAAAATATTTGGATTTAAGGTTTTTACAAGTTATAAACATTATTATAAAAATGATAAATCAAATGAAAGAAATAAATCTCCTTTTGAAATAGAATTAGAAAAATTTAAACTTAAAGAGTTTATTTATTCTCAAAAAGTTAATTTACCTTTTAAAAACAAGGAAATTCAGTGGAAAGAGTTTTTTAAAGGGAACGCTTCAAAGGATAATGATTTTAAAGATATAAAAAATATATTTATTAGAGGATGTGAAAATATAAATTCTGGAATAGATAAAGGTTCACCAAATAAACAACTTAAACCTCCTTTATGGTCATCTAACCCTTTTGGTACATTTAAAAGAAAAATTGAAGAAAAAGATTTCGATAAAAAAAGACAATGTTTTTTTGATGCTTTAAACGATTTTTTAGAAGAAAATAACTATAAAAATGAACCGGATTGGCGTAGTATTAGAAACTTTATTTTAAAAAAAATTAGAAATTGGTATTTAAAATTATTAAGTGATAGTAGATTTCCTATAAATGATGTTACTCTATGGGATCAAGCATATATGACTTCCACTATGTTTAAAGCTGCTCTGGCAGGAATGATTTTAGATGAGACTAATAGAAAATATGAGGAGTATAAAGAAAACCCTAACAGAATAAAATGGTCAATTTTAGGAATTCAATATGATAAGCTTGGTTTAACTGAGAAACCTTTAAAAGTTAGAGGGATTCATTGGTATAGAGAAGCTTGCAAATCTGTTGATAATGAAATTAAAAGATTAATTGAAATAAATTATGTCCTGGGAAATGAAATTTATAGAGATGAAACTGGAATTTACTTTTTAGTTCCTGAAAATATAATTGGAGATTCTTTTTTTGATGATGGTAAATTATATGAACTCCATAGTGATTTAGAAGAATTAAAAAGAGAAATATTAAAAGTTTTTAAAAAAAAGTTTAATGACGAGATTTATCCTGCCATTGTTTTAACAAAACCTTCCAGAGGATTGATGAATTTAGGATATCTATTAGAAAAAGCAAAAGATAATTTTTTAAAAGCTGATTTAAGTATGAAAAATATTGATTTAAATTTAGAATTATCAAACGGAAGAAAGGCAAAACAAATTTGTCAAATTTGCGAAGCTAGATTTGTGTTTGATGATGAGGAAAAGGAAGAAGATTTTAAAAACTATTGCGATATTTGTTACAAAAGGGTTAAAGGAAGATTAAAACATTGGTATAAAAATAGAAATAAAGAGACTATATGGATTAATGAACTTAAAGATAAAAATAATAGAATTGCTTTGATTACGTTGAAATTTGAGTTAAAAGAATGGTTAAATGGTAATATGTTAAATAGTTTGCTAGTAAATTTAAATGAGTTTAATATTTATTTCTTGACGATAAAAAATTTTATATTGAACTTATCATATTTATGTAAAAGTTCGAAATTGTTAATTAGAGAAGTTGAATATTTGTGTAAAAAATTAAAAAATAAATTAAAAAATAAATATTTACCAAAGGACTTAAAGGAAATATATGGAAAATTTATCGGAAATCTAAAATCTTTTACAAATGATTTGAAAGAATATGATTATATTGCCGACAAAAAATTAAATCTAGTTTCTAAAGAGAAAAATAATTTAGAAAGCGAACTACAGGATTTCCAAAATAAACTTAAAGATTTAAATGGTGGTAATAAATTAAATAACGAATATGAATTAAATAACGAATTATATGGTATATATAATAAACTTAAAAGTTTTCTAGACAAGCTCAGGCGAATTCAAAATGGTATAAATATATTTTCAGATATTAGCCGTGATGCAATAGAAGGTTGTTCAAGAAATGAGGAATCATTTAATGATTTTATTAGACAGATTTTTTTCGGATCAATAGTGGGAACTGAATGGGAGGAATTTATAAAAAATACTCCTTTAAATTCAAAAATAGATTGGAACAATGAAAAGATAAAATGGGAAGAATTTACTAATGAAAATGATCCGGCTTTAGATATTTTATCTAAACTTTTACTTCAATTTCTATTAAGGAAAAATCCATCTCCTGCAAGGTTAAGAAGAGTTTGGGAATCTACAAAAGAATTTTTTGAAAATTTAGAAAGAAAAATAATGGAGTTAGCTGATATTCCAAATTGGCGAAGAAAGAGAATAGTTTTAGAGATAAGCGAGAACCTGGAAGAGGGAGAGTATAAATGCGGAGATTTACTATTTTATGTTTCTAAATATGAGCCAAATAAACTTTATTTAATTACTTCAATTGAAGATTTTCTTTTTAAATTTAGCGATAATGAAATTAAAAGCTTATTGAAAGATAAAGCCCAAAATACTGAAAAGCTAAATGAAATTTTAAATGATAAAGATAAATTAAAAAGTAAATTAAATATTTCCAATATTGAAAAAATTATTAATAGCGAAATTAGAGATATTAAAATAGAAATTTACAAACCTTATTTCTCAATTATTGAACCGACTCCGGTATCTTGGCAGTTTATTATTCCTGCCGAACATTTGCCTAATTTAATAAAGAAAATAGAAAAAGAATATTTGAAATATTTCAAATGGGTTTATGGAAAATTACCTTTGCACATAGGAGCTATCATTCAAAAACATAAAAAGCCTTTATATATAGCATTAAAAGCCTTGAGAAGAATAAGAAGAGATAATGTTAAGTGGAAAGATTTAAGAAAAGAAATTTCCGAAAAAGAGTTAAAGGTTATTCAAAAGAATATTTATTCGAATTATGTTAAAAATGAGGAACTTGAAAATAACACAGAAAAATATTATTCTCTTTATGAACTTCAAGATTCTAACGGAGATTATGAGTTTTATATATATCCAGAAAACGATGGAAAATATTTTATTTCTATCATAAAAGAAGATGGAAGTAGAAGATTTTATTACTATCCAAATACTTTTGATTTTGAATATTTAGACGCAAATATAAGAAGAAATGATATTTTTTATATTAAAGGAAAAAGAGCTTTAAATATTAAATCTAATAGACCTTATAATTTAGAGAATTTTACAAAGTTTCAAATATTTAAAGACACTTTTAAAAACTCCTCTACAAAACTACAGAAATTGGTGGAACTTTTATTCTCAAATCAGGATAAAATAGAAAATTTAAATATATACAAAAAATTTTTACTTTCTTTATTTATAAATACTTTGGAACTTGGAAAAAGAAAGGACATTTTAAAAAATCTATCTCAAATTTTATTCGAAGAGGAGTTGGTAAGCTTGCATAATTTTAAGAAAAAATTTCTGGATAATATTTCCAAGGAAAAAATATACATGCTTTTAGATATGTATGAATTTTGGCATGTAGCTTTAAAAGAAATCTAAAATAGGTAGGAATTATGAAATTTTTTAATAGAGAAAAGGAAATAAAGGAAATTTTATCGGTAATAGAAAGCGAACCTCAGCTAATATACTTTATCTATGGTCCTATAAATAGTGGAAAAACTGCACTTATTAGAGAAATAATAAGAAACAGACTGGATAAATCAAAATACATTCCCTTCCTAATAGACTTTAGGCAAGTAAGCGTGGGAAGTTTTGAAGATTTTATAGAAGCGATGTTTGAAGTAGATTACACTACAAAGATAGATGATATAAAAAAGTATGTAAAGGATTTTATAAACTGGATATTAGAAAATACAGATACGGTAAGTAAATTAATTTCAATGTACTCAGGAGTGCCCCTGCAAATACCAGCACCGGTTTTAAAGCTTGAAGAAAAAGAGGAAAGAAGAATAAAAAATATTTATAGATATTTAAAGGAGTTATTTATAGGGATAAGGGAAAAAGGAAAGGTGCCAATACTTGTATTAGATGAGCTTCAGATGCTAAAAGACATATCATTAAATGGAAATAGGCCTTTATTAAAAAGCTTTTTCCAATTTTTAGTAGCCTTAACAAAGGTAGAACACTTAGCTCATGTATTTTGCGTGTCAAGTGATAGCTTGTTTATAGAGCATGTGTATAGTGCAACGGATTTAGAAGGAAGAGCGAGATATATACTAGTAGATGACTTTGAAAAAAAAGAGGCATTAGAGTTTATAGATTTTTTAGTAAAAGAGCTTTTAAAGGGGAAAATAGTTTTAAATAGCAAAGAAAAAGAGAAGATATAAGAGCTAGTGGGTGGAAAGCCGGTATATTTAATTTCAATTATTAATGACCTTAAGATAAAATCTTTAGATGAAACTTTAAATTACCTTTTACAAGATGAAAAGCAGAAAATAAAGTATTTTTTAGAGGATGTAGAAGAAAGAGATATGGAACTATATAAAAAAGTGATAAACGTTTTTAAACTTTTCCAAGATAAAGAAAAAATACCAGATAGCTTAGTGAAAAAATCTTTAAAGGAATTTTTAGTATCCAAAAACATTCTATTTTTAGACCCAATCAAAGGAATTTTAAAGCCTCAAAGCCGTCTTACATACCATGCTATAAACAGGGCTTTAAAAGAATTAAATTTATTTTTAAATTAAAATAGAGGTGGAAAATGGAAGAATTTGTAAAGGAATATAAGGTTTACGCTTTTGCAGTGGATCCTATTTATATAGGAACTGGCGGGTATAAGCTTGGAAAGGTAGATAATACTATCGTTAGGGATCCTACTACTCGACTTCCTAAAATACCTGGTTCAAGTTTGGCAGGAGTTTGGAGATATTATAGTGCGCTTTTTCTTTTAAATAAAATTAAGGATGAATACAGAGTTAATTTAAAAAGTAGAAAAGAAAAAAAGTTATATGAAATTATCGAAGATGAAAGTTATAAGAATTATATTCATTTTATAGATAACAATTTTAATAGTTTGGACAGCAGTTTTAAGGATTTTTTAAAGGATTTTCCATTTTGGTTCGCCACTGAGGGCAATCAAGTTATAGATTTCTTAAAAGAATTAACAAAGGAGAATAGCTACTTAAAACAAAAATTTGATTTACCGGACATTATTTATGATAGTAATCAAGATAATTTTAAAATAAAAGATTTCTCTTTCAAAATTATTTTATCTGATAATAACATTTGCAAAATCTTCCTACTTAATGATATAAATAAGGAAATTTCGTTTACTTTGGAATCAAATGGTAGTATAAATATAAAAGTAGATAATGATTCCAGTGATATTTCAAATATCTCCTTACTTTTTCCGGGAAATAGGTATGTAAAAATTAAATGTGCTGGGCAAGATGATTCTCCTAATAT
>JAMOTU010000121.1 GCA_027062165.1 Candidatus Altimarinota bacterium | reverse complement strand
CACTTTAAAATAACATAGGGAAAAGTTAATGGATAAAATAAACACAATAAAATAGTCCACCATCAAGAAAATCCAAAATTTTTAGCTAGTCTATAAAGAATATATATACAAACTATCAAACCAACAAGAGGCAACAGATACAAAATAACCCACCATCCAGGCAAACAAGCTCATTTAACTAAAATATAATCAGTATATATAAAAGAAATTACTAATACAACTAGAAATACATAAAACAAAACATCTTCCAAAGCAGTTCAAGAATTTCCTACATAAGAAAATCAAAACCACAAAACTCAAGTTAAAACTAACAAAATAAAAAGATTTCTTAAAGAAAAAATCAATTACTCTTATCCAACAACTTTTCCAATTTTAACAAAGCCAATAAATTAATCCCTAAAATAACTACTAATAGAATTCATAAAATAACATTAAATATCATTTGACTTCAAAATATAAAAATATAAAAGTAAATATTTTATTACACTTTTATATTGTAAATTCAATAAAAATGCTAAAACCTGGAAAAGATTTAGCTACAAGATTAAATCAAACATTTAATCTAATCTTTTCTAATTTAAAAATTTATCTACTTTCCAACATTTTAGTTTGGATAATTAACATAATTATTTTAGCATTATGATTTGCACTATTTGCTTTAATTGTTTGATTTACTATCTCATTAAACAATAAATTCTGACTAGTAATTTGATTACCTATAAGTGTAGGTATACTTTTGTTAACTCTACGGATTCCTACAGCAACCGTATTTTTAACTAACTTTAAAATATCAAAAGATTTATCGCAAGATATTAAAAATAAAGTAACTTTTTATATATCTTTTTCATTAAACAATTTACCTAAAAAAGCTTTAGTAGATTTATGGTATTTTATAATAATAGCTATACCTATTCTTATATTTGGTTTATTAAGTGGAATATTATATCTTATCATAAAAGAAGACAGCATATACTTAATTGTTATTGGTTGAATTGTTTTATTAATTTATCTATTTTATTTATCTATAAAATACTATTTTGCTGTATATTATTGTTTCGAAAATGAAAAATTTAGTTTTAACGATTTCAAAGAATCAGAAAAAATAACTAAATGAAGATATCTCCAAATTATCGGAAATATAATTTTAATATGAATCATTATATGAATCTTAAGCCGACTTGTTTGACTACTAGTAGATTGACTTTTTAGTATTTTATGAACTAACAAACTATCATTATCTCATATATTAATTGGAAAATCTATTTTGTCTGACCCTGCATACTATCTTATGTATCTTACAAGTTTTTCTTTTGTAATATGAGCTATTATGTATGTAATAACAAAAGCTATCATTAAAATAATAACAGATACATTTTATACAGTATATTTCTATATTTACTACAAATATTTAGAAATAACAGCTAAAACAAACTCAGAAAGTAATGAAAATAAATAATCTAAACAAAGATGGTTTATAATTATTACTTTATTTTCAATACTTCTGTCTAGCTTCTATTTCATCTAATTCTTTACACCTTTTAATATAAGCTTCAAACATTTTTTCTACAAAATTTGGAATTTTTTCTTCAAGTTCATCTACTATTTTTCTTAT
Organism: Candidatus Altimarinota bacterium; assembly: GCA_027062165.1. Lineage (GTDB taxonomy): Bacteria > Patescibacteriota > Gracilibacteria > Absconditabacterales > Absconditicoccaceae > JAMOTU01. The sequence goes on along the minus strand of JAMOTU010000121.1, from coordinate 5,456 downwards.
TCTTTCTCTATTACCCTTTTTTCAAATAGGACATATGTATTGCACTGGTTTAATATTAAATTTCTTACAATAAGAAACTATTTCATTTTCTCTCAAATAAGTCAAAGGTCTTATAAGATCTAAATCACATTTATTGATATGATGTTTAGGCATCAATATTTTTAAATTTCTTCAAACATCAACATTTATAAATAAAGTATCAATTGCATCATCCATATGATGACCATATGCTATTTTGTTATATCATAATTTTTCTGCTAATTTAAAAAGAGAAATCCTTCTAGAATATGCACATCGTTGACATGACTTAGCTTTTTTTAAACCATCCTTTACTTTAGAATCGCTAGGAATTTTCATATGATGAATGATATAATCTATATCATATTTTTTGAAAATCTTTTCAAGCTCACCTTCAATACTATTTAATCCTTTAACTTGCGGTACTATATGAACAGCCTTTAAATCCAAATTCCGTTTTTTATAATAGTCTCTTAACCAAACAAACAAATCTAACAAAACTAAACTATCCTTTCATCCACTAACAGCTATTAAAACTTTATCTCAATTTTGAAGCATTCAAAAATCTTCTATAGCATCCACAAATTTTTTTCTAACAATTTTTTCTATCGATGGCATTCTATTTAATACTCTTAGGTGCTAATACTATCACAGAAACTTTATTATCTATTAAAGAATTAATCTTATCATTTAACTTAGAAATAGTTTTCATATATTTTAGTTCTACTACCTGAAAATCTAACTTCACCGTTTCCAGTTTCGCCAAATTTTGCCTTAAAAAGTATCATTTAGTAGATCAAATATTAACAAAATATCCATATACAAAAACAGCAATTAAAAAAATAGCCAACACCACAACAAATTTAAATATCTCGATATTCCTTTTATTTTTATTGATTTTCTTTTTCCAAAGTATATATTTTTTAGCAAGGTCATTTCACAAAGTCAAACAGGATTTACGAACCATTTAAATCATCAATTTTGAGTATTCTAAATTAACCAACCTATAAATATTTAAACTTTTATTTCAACAGAAAAATGAAAAAATTGTTAACAATATTGCTAATCCTCAGTTTTACTTTTTGACGATCGTACCCTTTAAAACAGGTAGCTAAACCTTGATGTAAATTTGAAATTTGGCAAAATCTTACAGAGGATTGTAAAATGCCATTACCAATAATCAAAAACGCAGAATATAAAAAATATAAAGACAATATAAAATATCGCCTAATATATTCTGTATTGTGGTTAAGTACTTACAAAAATTGATGGGATATAGGTTATTGATCACATCTATGAGTAGATATTGCTAGTAGCTACTGAACTCCTGTATATAGTATTTGAAATTGAACAGTAGAAAAAGCAGGGTATTTAAAATGACGAGGTAATACCGTAGTTATTAAACATAACTTAAAAAACGGCAAAAAAATTCGATCTATATATGCTCACCTAAGTAAAATTTTAGTAAAAAAAGGGCAATTAGTAAAAGAATGACAAAAAATTTGAGAAATTTGACATTCAGGATATGCTTGGGGAAATCATTTACATTTCCAAATAGATATTAATCCTACCACTTTTCACCCTTATTACTATAATGGATGCTGAAATCCAGCAGTCGTAGTAAACAAAGGATTATGTAAAAATAAAGTAATAGCTAATACTATAGACCCTATAAAATTTTTAGAAACAAATTGAGCAATATTGCCTAAATATTCAACAGAAAAACAAATATATCAATATAATAAAAAATTCGTAGAAAAACAAAAAATCCATCCTAAACAAATAGTACCTAGAGAAAAATTAATGTTAACTGAATTAGAATTATTTCTTGCTAGATACAAATTTAACCTAAAAAGTCTAATACCAGCAAATGTACTATTTAAATGAAAGCAATGAAAATTGATATTATATGTAAAAAACAAAAGAGGAAAACCTTTTAAATGAGTACTACCTAAAGATATTCAAATAATATTAACTAATCCAAAAATATTAAAAGTTTTCCCTAAAGCTATAAAATACATACCTAATTGACAAAGACAAATTGACGTTTACGGCATCAAACCTTGAACTACAGATATTATTATAAAAATAGATTGAAAAACTTTATTTAGAAAAACAATTAGAGTAATAGATAAAAATACAAAAATTTTACCAACTTCTGCCTATGGAATTTTAACTACAAAATATCCACATATATGAGATGAATTTCGGTGATTAATTATTTTTAGAGATAAAAATTTCAATAACATTATCAATGTACCATTTATTTGAACTTATACTATAAAAATTTATAATTGAATGTTATGTCCTATTAATATCAAGTTAAATCAATTGAAACGTTTGAGATTTTTTAAATGTTATACCAAAAACGCTATTGATAAAATTACAATTTCTTACAATAACACCTTAAAATGAATTTTCTTATTTAAAGTATTACCTACTATCCCTTGAAAACCTATACTCATAAATATCTACAATTCTAAATGAAAAAAAATCGGTAATATAAAAAGTTATCATACAATAACCTATCCATTAGATATATCTTCAAATAATTATAGTTTAAACAGGAAATATATACCATATATAAAAAAATCTTTAACAAACTTAATCACAAGAAATTATAAACTAGGTAAATTTGTGCCTGATTTTAAATTAAGAAAAGTTGATGCTATATATTGGGTAAAAAATCTAAAATACAAAATATTTAAAAATGATTCTTTATCTTGAATTCCTTCAAAAAACAATTATGAAATTTCTAGATTAGATTTTATCAAATTAATCGCTAAAAATTTGAATATATATAGTAAAACTAACAAAAGAATATTTTTGGATGTTAACAAAACTGATTGGAAATATACAAACATTTTATATGATTTTAATGCAAAATTTTTAGATAAATTTTGAAAAAGATTTTTTCAACCTAACAAAAACATTACCAGACAAGAAGCAGCTTATATCCTCGAAAAAATATATGAAAATCTAATCAAAAAGTAAAATTTCTTCTATTTTTCAATTTTTCTCCTTTACTTCTACTCGTCCTCTCAAGAAAATAGGTACTCATTTTTTAGCTAAATATTTAGTCAAAAGCTTATTTCCAAATTTATCTCCTCTTTTAGGATATCTTATAACATAGTCACCATCTTTTCTTATTAACTGCCCTGTAAAACCTTCCAATGGCTTTTTATCCATAACAAAAATACCACCTGAAGTTTTATAAAAATATATTCATTTAAAAAGTTTCCGTCCACTCTTGGCAAATTTAAAAAATTTTAAAAGTTCTAAAAGATTTTGTTTTGTTATATCTTGATATATCCCTAAATTCTTTAAAAGTTGTCCAACGTCTTCAATTTGTAAATCTCTCAAACTTTTTCTAAATTCAATTTTTTTTATAAAATTTACCCCGAGTTTATCCCAAAATTCTTTGTAAACTTCTTCTAACTCTAACTTTCTCCTCAGATCTCTTCAAAATTCTCTTCAAACCTCTACTTCTCCTATTCTATTATATATATTTTGCCAAGATTTTCGAAACATATTAGTCCCATCTTTTCTAACATTAGCCATAGATGCTAATTCAGAAATAATTTGTCTTACTTTATTTCTTTTAGAAATTTTAGGATCAAAATTAGTTTTGTCTATAAAATAAGGAATAGTAAATTCATCACACAAATTTTGAATATAATCTTTCGGTAAATCAATCAATGGACGCACTACGAAAACTTTTTTTTCAGGCAATAAAAAAAATTTATCAATAAACTTCATATTTACAAATCAAGGCAAATCTACTCCTCTCAACATATTCAAGAAAGTAGTTTCAATTCTATCAGTAAGATTATGTCAAGTAACAATATAAATTTGATCATATTTATTTAACAAATTTTCAAGCTGCTGTTTCACCCATCACCATCTTGCTTGTCTAAGTTCAGCCTCAGTAGTTAAGTTTAAATTAGTATTTTCTCAAATAATAACTTTATATCATTTATTCTGAAAAAAATCTTTTAAAAACTTTGCCTCTTGATCTGATTCTTGTCTAACTTTATGATTATAGTGAAAAATAAACTGGTCTATAGCTCATCAAGAAAAATTTTTAATAAAATTTTCAAATTTTTCCCAATCAACATACAAAAGATTAGAAAACCTTTCTTTTTCTCATTTAAGTAAGGAAGAAAGAAAATACCAAGCAAACATACTATCAGGTCATCAAGAAACTAGATAGCTTATAAGAATTTTCATATTTTATTTTTTTCTTTTCCAAAAATAAATACCTAAAGTTGCTAAAATTATTAATACAACTACTAAAATAATATTTTTTTTATTTGATATTTTTTCTTCATACATACCCTCAGAAACCACTGCATTTCTAGGAATCTCAGGTTCCATATTATTAATTGATCCAAAAAATCAATTGTAATTAACAACTTCGTCTTCTTTTTGTACTTTTTCTCATCATAATGAAAAATTTTTATACTTTTTTAAAAACAAATTACCAAAAATTAAAAAGAAAATGAAAACTATAGCTATAGGTATATAATAAACTATTCTATTAAATATTAATCTTTTCTTTTTAACTCAAATTTTATAAAGAATCTGCTTTTTCACAGCATCATCTAGATATAAGTTTTTATATTGCTCTTTTCAAAAAGATAATAATTCTGATAATTTAACTTTCTTCATAATTTCTGTATCTCACAATCAATTAAAAATATAAAATCATTCTTTACAAACTTTCTAGAAATTTTTTCATACTTTCCAAATGTATTAAATCTCAATTGCTTCTTTTAAAACGGAATCTCTTTCAATTATTTCTTTTAGTTTATCTTTTGCTCTTTTTATCCAACTTCAGACAGTATTTTTAGTTGTATCTAAAATCTCGGCTATCTCATCATAAGATTTTCAATCAAAATAATACAAAATCAATACTTCTCTATATTTATAATCAAGCCTTCCTAAAAGTATCTTCAAAAGCTGGAGTTTATATTTATACTCGTCATGATTATCAAATTCTAGAGCCTCGTTATTTAATTGCAATTTTGTTTCTGTTCATATTTTTCAAGTTTTTATCCGATCAATTGCTAAATTATGGGCAATAGAAAATAACCAAGTTTCAAATTTTTTAGTTAAATCAAACTTATTTAAATTTTGCCAAACTTTCAGAAATACTTCCTGGACTAATTCTTCTGCTATATCTTTTTCAAAATTAAATTGATAATAAAAATATCTAAAAATCTTGTCAGAATATCTATTTACAATTACTTCAAAAAGATCCTTTTGTCAATCCAAAATTTTTTGAATTATTTGAATATCTGAAAGACAGCTATAATCAGGTTTGTTAAAAAAAGAAATATTTTTTAAAGAAAACAAAACAAAATAATAAAATTTTATCAAAGACAATTTTATACATCTTGCAGATAATCTATCCAAAAAAATTGCTAAACAACTCA
>JAMOTU010000120.1 GCA_027062165.1 Candidatus Altimarinota bacterium | reverse complement strand
CTTTTGAACCTTGTTTAAACCATTTTTGACATTTTTTTAAATCATAAACATATTTTTTATCCATTTTATCATTTACATTTTCTAATTTATGTTTATTTAAGGTATATTCATCTAATGTTTTTAAAAATTCAAATATAACTTTTCCCATCATGTTAGAAAAATTTTTATTTAATTCATAAGCATATTTTATACAATTAGGATTTTCAATTAAAAAATTGCTCATTGGTATTCCTTTTTTTTTATATTCTCCTATGATTTTTTCGACTACTTGTTTATAAGTTATAATAGCTTCTCTTAAATTTGAGATGTTATAAACATCTTTTAAACATTCGTCAAGCCATTTTAATATTTCATTTTTATAATGGATTGGTTTATATATAGCCTCAGGGGTTTTTGTTTTTTTATCTTTTAATATATTATTTTCAAGTAAATAATATATTTCTAAATTTTCAGGTTTTTGTCTGTTTTTTGATAAGTATATTACAATAATATTTTCATATTCAATTTCTTCATTTTCGCTTTTTATTATATTTACATATCTTTTTAATTGTTCTTTCTGGTCTTCGGCGTTTATTTTGTTTTCAATGACAATATGTTTATTTCCATCAGTTATATAAATGTCAATTCTGCCTTCTTCAATATTATTTCCGCTTTTTTCTGTTTTAACAATCGCGTTTTTAGTATTAAAATCTTCAATATTTACAATTTTTAAAAATTTTTTTAAAAACAAATCCTCTTGATAATGTAATCCATTTATATCAAGTAATGAAGCTAACATTTTAGAATGCATCAATTCATCACTGTTTTTATGAGTGATACTTAAAATATTATAGTCATTTTGAGCTTTTTTCTGGATTTCTTCAATTTTTTTTCTTCTTTTTTGCAAAAATTTGTTAAATTCATTAAATAGATTTTTAAACTCATTATCTGCCACTTAAACTCCTTTATGTTTTCAAATTTCAATTATATAACAATTCATTTTTTTATAACAGCTATTTACAATTATGCTTTTATTTACCCTCTCTTTTAATCTCATAGGATTGTGAATATGTCCGCATAAAACAAATTTCGGGTTAAAATCGTTTTCAAGCAAAGCCCTCAAATATTCATCCCCAAAATCCCTAAATTTCCTATCCATAGAAGTAAAAGTTTTGTTTGGAGGGACGTGATAAACTAAAATATCGCAGTCATAATCAAACTCATCACTTAAAAAAGGTTTTGAATCGATTTTTATCCCGTTTATTTCAAGCTTTTTATGAACGAATATATTATCACCTTCCAAATCATATAGCCAGTTACCCTCATCAATTGCCGCATCGTGATTGCCTGAGGACATAATTACGGGTACTTTAAAATTTTTTAGCCATTCTTTTATTATTTTAATATCTTTTTTCCTTTCAATCAAATCACCGCTTATTGCTACAAGCTCCGTATCATATTTTAAAGCTTCTTTCATTATCTCAATATTCCCGTGAATATCTGTAATGTGTAAGATTTTCATTTTATCTCTATGCCAGTAAAAATCAAATTAACTTCTATTTCTTCACTTTCAACAGTTTCACTTCCGAATATAATATCCGCATCCTCATCTGATATTTCATAAATAAAATCCATAAACTTTTCAATTTCAATAATTGGAAAATCATCGTTGATTTTAAATTTTACAATTACGCCTTTTGAGTTAAATTTGAAATTTTTAATTTTTTCCAGACATTCATTCATTTGTTTACATTTTAATGTTTTAATATACGCAAATCCTTCATGAGAAAAAACCG
>JAMOTU010000119.1 GCA_027062165.1 Candidatus Altimarinota bacterium | reverse complement strand
AACTTCAAACTCATCTCAAATTTCTAACAAATTTTCAACATTTTTTTGACATTCTTCACATCTTAAAACAAATGGCATTGTTAATCATATTGCTTGAACTACCATATCTTCAATATCTATAGTCATATCTTTTGGATTAATCAAAAAATACTCATCATGAACTTTCTCTGTAATATCAGGATGAAAAGCAGGCATTACAAAATCTGCTTCATATAAAGGTACTTCTACTTTTCTTTGATAATCTTTTCAACAAACTTCACATACTTCTTCTAAAACTACCTCCAAATCTTTCAAAATAACATGAACAGTATTAGGATCAGTACTTTGAAGAATTACTCTTCCTTTTATACCTTCTATTCAAATATTGTCTATTTGTTTAGTAAACTTTTTCTCAAAACTAACTTCATCCTTTGTTCCAGGGTTATGTAAAAGGTCTGCTACCTTTATTTTAAATCCATAGTCTTTCATTGGAAATACTAATTATTTTGTAAAATTTCTTTTATTAACCAAATAAGTCTATAATCTATAAAATAAATTTTTATACCTTCTAAATTTCTTATTTTAATTATTCAATCAGTAGTTACAATAGCAAACTTAATAGCCTTTTTATATGTATTAATAAAACTCAAAAGAGCTTTTGGAATTATATCTTTAGACTTAATTTTTACTTCCACAGGAACAATCTTCTTTTCAAAATTATCAACCAATATAAAATCTACTTCAGATTTATTTCTGTTTTGCCAAAACTTAATGTCTCGATAACTAGGAATGTTAGTTACTATTTGATTATACACAAAATTTTCTATTATTTTTCACTCTATATCTGTAAAAATTTCTGAAAATCATATAAAATAATTAATCCATCAAACATCATTAAAATAACCTTTGGTAGCTTTTTTAATTTCATAATTTAACTTTCCATAAAATGGCTGAATAACATCAAATATATATGTGGATCTAATTATATCTAAAAATTTTTGTATATCTTGTCTTTTTATATCTAATTTTCTGGCTAATACTTCTATTTTTAAAAGACTTCCTATATTTATAACAAAATATTTCAAAAATCTTTCAAAATTTCATAGTTGCTGTCTATTAATAAACCACAATACATCTTTCATCAAATAACTTTCTACTATATTTTTAAAAGTTAGCTTCTTTTCATCAATAGTCTTTGATAAAATTACCTTAGGATATCCTCAAAAAATTTTATATTCTTTAAAAAAATCTTGTATAACATCTAATACTCATTTTCCTATATTTGAAAAACTTATTCTATTAACATCCAAACCTTTTATTTCTAAAAATTCGTCAAAACTAAAAGGATACATTTTAACACTATCATATCTTCCTACCAAAGAATCAGTTAGACCATGAAAAAGTTTTAAACTTCAGCTACCTAAAACTATTACCTTCAATTTTAAATTTTTATATTTTATCAAATCAATCAAATATTTTAAAATCAAACCAATATTTTTTATATTTTGCGCTTCATCAATTATTAAAAATTTTTTTGAAAAAACATTATATTTCAAATCTAAAAAATCTACAAAATCTTTAGGTAAAAATTCTTTTCATAAAAATTCTTCTCCTCTTAAATAAACCTCATTTGATATATATCAATTTTCTATTAATGATTTAATAAAACTAGTTTTTCCAACTTGTCTAGCTCCTAAAATCAAAAGTAAATTATCGTTTTCTTTATAAGATAAAAACTTCTCTAAATACTTCTTTCTCAAAAAAAGCATAGATAATTTTAAAAATCATTATAAAAAAGCATA
>JAMOTU010000118.1 GCA_027062165.1 Candidatus Altimarinota bacterium | reverse complement strand
AAAGATATGGCAAGAGAGGTTGGAATTGAAGTGGAAGAGTTAAAAAAACTAAAGATTAATTAAAAAAATCCGATTTTTATTAAAAATAATCTTGACAATTAAAGAGAGAGAGTATAATAGCTCTAAAGAAGGAGCAAAAGATGAAAAGATTACTTTTAGCGGGATTAATAGTACTATTTGCGAATGCAAGTGAGATTGATTTGCTAAAAGTTGCTACAAATGTAAAAGTTAACGGAAAAAATTATGCAGTGGCACAAAATGAAGCTAAAAATGTAAAAGCTGGGTGGTATTATCTGACTTGGTATAATACATATAGAGGAGTAGGGAGTTATTGTTATAATTTAAATACAAAAAGCAGTTATTCATCATCTCGAGCAAGTATATTTGCAAGGTATTTCGGTAATTGGTATTGGGGAAGAAAGTGGAGATAACAATGCTAACTTATTTAAACCAAAACTCAAAAGTATCTTTCTATGGCACGGCTTTTCGTGCCGTAGAAGTCAAGACTGTTGATAGAAGTGATGAAAAGTTAAAAAAAGAGAATATTCCTTCAATTGATAATAACAGTGCGATAAAAGATATTAATGATAATAAGAATATCGACACTACAAAAAGCAATTTTCCCCAAGATAAATTAAATATAAGCTATAAAACAACACATCAGTTAGAAGATTCGTCACTTGTGGCATTTAAAGATCCAATGAATGATAAATGGGTAATATTGTCTTTAAAAAATGATACGATTAATAAATTAAAAGAGCATTTCGGAGAAGATGATTTTTATCAAAAAGAAAACGGAATAATAAGACTTGATAATAAAGCAGAAGCCTATGTAGCGGGATGGTATGCCGATATTGCTTATAAAAGAGGATTTTTAGAAGCTGATAGAAACAATGATGGGATATTGGATAAAAATGAATATAGCCAAACAAAAAATGATTTTGAAGGATATGGAACTTTAATAATAAATGGTGCAATAGAGCAAATTACAAAAAGTTACGTAAAAGTTAGTGAAAATACATCCGATATTGTTCGTTATAATAATGACTATTATAAAAGACCTCAAAATTTAGATGAAGAATTAGATACTACTTTGAGAATTAATAAAGATTTTGATAAAAAAATTACGCTAAGAGAAGCGTATAATGTTAATGAAAGAAATTCTTTATTGAGTGATTTGAAATTAATGGATAATCATATTAAAGAAGCTGTAAAGAAAGGTTATGTTTCTAAAGAAGCTATTGAATATTATTTAAAAATAGATGAAAAAGATAAACTAACAAAGAAATTAAAAGCATTACAAAAACTTTTAATGAATCCAAACTCTCTAACACAAGAAGAGAAAGAATTAGTAAGACCGGAACTTGAAGCATTAAAGAAAAAAAAATTAAATAAAGATAAACTAAATGAAATAATAAACTCCCTAAAAGCACAAAATAAATATTTAGAAAATATGGCTTTTGCAATGGAGAGTTAATCTTGACAATTAAAGAGAGAGAGAGAGTATAATAGCTCTAAAAAAGGAGCAAAAGATGAAAAAGCTACTTTTAGCGGGATTAATAGCATTATTTGCAAATGCAAGTGAGATTGATTTGCTAAAAGTTGCTACAAATGGAAAAGTTAGTGGAAAAAGTTATATAGTAGCAGAAAAAGAAGCTAAAAATGCGAAAGCTGGGTGGGGATATAGCTATTATTCTACTCCATATTATTATTATGATAGATATTCAAGATATTCTTCATACAACAGATATTATAGAAATCCATACAGTTCTTATTATAGAGGAACAATGCATAGTTA
>JAMOTU010000117.1 GCA_027062165.1 Candidatus Altimarinota bacterium | reverse complement strand
ATTTAAAACGATAGAAGAATTAGAAAAAAAATTACACAAATTCTTTTTTCATATACAAAAAAGCAAATCAAATCTTTGGTTTCTTATAACTATATCATAAAGGCTATGAATATATGAGAATTGGTATAACCATCATTAATTTTATTCTTTATGAATACGATATGAATTTTAAAATTAAATATCATCACGTTTATTATTATTTGAAACATTATGGAATTAGGAAAAAATAAGCAAAAATTTTAATATAATTAACAAAAAGGCTTTTTGTGTTAAAAGATATCTCTTTTAAAATTTTTTATAATACATCTTCTGATGATATTGTGGAAGATTTTTTTTGTCCGTGTTTAACCAATTCTATTGAATACAAAAGAGGAGTGGGATATTTTACTTCCGGGTGGCTTTCTCAAAACTCAAAAGGACTGGCGAGATTTATTCAAAACGGAGGAAAAGCAAAATATATTATTAGTCCTATTATTGACGAAGAAGATTTGGAATATTTACAAGGAAAATTTGATTCTAAGGTAATTGACAGAAATATTATTAATAATTTAGAAAATTTAGAAAAAGAATTGGAAGAAAATACCAAAAATTTATTGGGATGGCTGGTTTACGACGGACTAATGGAGTTTAGATTCGCAATACCGAGAAAAAATTTATATGGTGGAGATTTTCACGATAAGTTTGGAATTTTTATTGATAAAGAAAATAATTTAGTAGCTTTTAACGGTTCTATGAATGAAACATTGAAAGGATTTTTAAATTCAGAATCAATAAATGTATTTTGTAGTTGGAAGGATGAAACATCAAAAGATATGTGTAATATTTTAAATACCAGATTTGACACTTTATGGCTTAATCAAGATGAAAATATTTTTGTATATAAGACTAATGATGTTATCAAGAACAGGTTAATAAAACTTAGAAAAAAAGAAAGACCTTATAAATTGCCTACTAAAAAGTTATTTAAATCAAAAATCAAATTAAGAGATTATCAATTAAAAGCTTATAAAAATTGGAAAAGTAACGGTAATTCTGGAATCCTTTCAATGGCTACAGGAAGTGGAAAAACAATTACTGCTTTTAATATTATGCAAAACATTATTTTAAAAGAAAACATTCCTATTGTTGTAGTAGTTCCATATCAACATTTAGTGACACAATGGTTTAAAGAAGCTAAAATGTTTAGAATTGAATTTATCGAATGCTTTAATAATTCTAATATTTGGTTTGAAAAAGCTTTAAGAGGAATGAAAAATAATTCTTATTTTATTACAACAAATAAAACTTTTACATCTGAAAAATTTCAATATATTTTAAATAATTTACAAAAGTTTTTTTTAGTAGTGGATGAAGTGCATAACTTTGGAAGTTACAACACGAGAAAATTTTTTCCTGATAATGCCAAATATAAATTAGGTTTAACAGCAACTCCTAATAGATATTTTGATGAGGAAGGAACTAACTTTTTATTGGATTATTTTGGTGGGATAGTTTTTGAATTTACATTGGAAGATGCTATAAACAGAGGTTTTTTAACACCGTATAAATATTATCCCGTAATAGTGTATTTAACCGAAGAGGAAGAAAAAGAATATATTGAAATCAGTAAAAAAATAGCAAAAATTTCTACTCAAGAAGAAAATGATGATTTATTGAAGGCATTATTAATAAAAAGGAATAAAATTATAAAAAAAGCAGTTAATAAAATAGATAAATTAAAAAATCTCATAAAAGAAAACAATCTTATAGATACAAAATATAATCTATTTTATTGTGATTCTGGCGAAATTAATGATGATAAAA
>JAMOTU010000116.1 GCA_027062165.1 Candidatus Altimarinota bacterium | reverse complement strand
TTAGCTAAATCTCAAGGAATAAAAGAAGAAAAAAGATGATTTAGTTTGATTTTATTCGCTAAGGTTAAATAATGGCAAAGAAATTAAAGACTAATAAATCTTTAGCTAAGAGAGTTAAAATAACAAAAAAAGGAAAGGTGATACATGTTAAATGTTGAAAATCACATTTGTTGATGAATAAGTGAAAAGCTACTAAAAGATATAAATATTGAAAAGAATTATCTAAAAAAGAGTATAAAAAGGTAGAAGCTTTAGTTCCTTATAAATTAAGATAATGGTTAGAGTGACTAATGGATATACTAGACATAGAAGGCATAAGAAATTTAGAAAATTAGCAAAATGATTTAGATTAGGGAGAAAAAATGTATATAAACAAATAAGATTAGCTTTGATAAAGCAAGGTATAAATGCGTATGAGTGAAGGAAATTAAAGAAAAGAGATTTTAGAAAATTGTGGATTGAAAGATTAAATGCTGCTGTGAGAGAAAGATGATCAAAATATAGTGTGTTTATGGGTAAGATGAATGAAAAGGATATAAGATTAAATAGAAAAGTTTTGTCTAATATTGCTCTTGCTTTTCCAAAGGTTTTCGATAAGATATATGAGGAAGTTATGTCTTAAAAACTTCCTCTCTATTTTGTGCCGGGATGGCGGAATTGGTAGACGCAGTGGGCTTAAAACCCACCGGGGTTAATACCCCGTGCCGGTTCGAGTCCGGCTCCCGGCATTTTTATTTAAGATAATTATGGATAATTAAAGCTTCTGTAGTTGTTTTATAGAAAAAGGGGTTTTAATTATCCATAATTTGGATGCGGATTTCACCCCTAATTTATATTTATAATAAGTAATTAGTAAGTAATGGGTTTTACTGTTTATAGAACTGGAGAATTGAATACTAATGAAAGATTGATAGCTTTTTATAAAAAAGAATTATGGGCTTCTCATATTTTGGATACAGCAAAGAAACAAAGACATTATTGAACTAAGTGGTGGAGAAGGACTGTTAAGTTTGATTTTCCAAGCGCGAGGAGATATAGAAGAATAAGAGCAATAGTATCTGATGCTTATAGGACATTAAGAAAACAATATGGAATATTGGCTCAGCTTTGAAAGAGAATATAATAACTTTTTAGATTAGTAAAAATATGCTAAATAATGTATGCTGTTATAGATTTGCAAGGACATCAGTATATAATTAAACCAGGAGATAAGATAGTAGTAGATAGATTAAATGCAGTAGAAGAGGGTCAAGACTATGAAGTTGATAAGATATTGATGGTGTTTGATGAAGAGGGTAAAGATGTAAAAATATGAAAACCGTATTTAGATAAGGTTAAGGTGAAGGCTAAAGTATTGGAACATACAAAAGGAGAAAAAATTCATGTTATAAAATTTAAAAATAAGAATAGATATTCTAGAAAGATAGGTTTTAGACCTTATTATACAATTTTACAAATTGAAAATATAGTTAATGGCTAAAGATCCTAAAATTGAGTTGGAAGGAATTATTGTAGATATTTTATGATGAGGATGGTATAAAATAGATTTATGAAATTGAATGTTTGTAAAGTGAAAGCCTGCAGGTAAATTGAGAAAGAATAATATTAAATTGATAGTATGAGATAAAGTTAAAATAGAGCTTAATGAATATGATCCTACTGTAGGTCGTATTGTATATAGGTTGCCTGCAAAAAAGATGAGTAGTTAGTTAGTGTTAGTTTTTTAGTATTAATGCTTTAGTTTATAATACTTTGAATAATGAAGGTTAGAGCATCAGTAAAAAAAATTTGTGCTAAATGTAAAATTGTTAGAAGAAAAGGAAAGATATATGTAATTTGTGAAAATCCTAAACATAAGCAAAGACAAGGGTAATTTTTTTGTTTTTAAATTTTAAATGATTAGTTTGATGTTTAGATTGTTGGGACATGTATTACCTGATAAGAAAGCAATTTGGATAGCTTTAACATATATTTATGGGATAGGAAGATCTAGATCTAAACAAATTTTAGAGAAATTAGGAATTCCTTTGGAGAAAAAAGTGGGTGAGTTAACAGATGAAGAAAAGAAAGCTATTACCGATGAACTTAAAAATTATACATTAGAAAATGATTTAAGAAGAGAAGTTGCAGCAGCTATTAAAAGATTAAAAGAAATAAAATGTTACAGAGGTATGAGACATGCTTTGGGCTTACCTGTTAGAGGACAAAAAACAAGAAAAAATGCTAAAACTGCTAAAAAGTTGCTAGGTAGATCAAGAGTAAGACCAATTTTGAAGAAATAGTTTTAGTTTTTAATTTATTATTTTAAGCAATGGCTAAGAAGAAAACTACGGCTTCTAAGAAGAAAAAGAATATTAAATTGCCTTTTTGAAAATTGTATGTAAAGACAACGTTTAATAATACTATAGTTACTTTGACTGATGAAAATGGAAATAAAGTTGCATGAGGGTGAACAGGACTTTTGTGATTTAAGTGAACAAAGAAATCTACACCTTATGCAGCTGAAGTTTTAACAAAGGAAATATTAAAGGAGGCAAGAGATAATTGGGGCTTAAAAGAGATAGGTATTGTTTTTAAAGGTTTAGGTTTAGGTAGAGATTGAGTATTTAAGGCTATTAATGATTTGTGAGGAATTGATATAATGTGGATTAGAGAAGATACACCTATTCAATTTGGTGGATGTAAAAGACCTAGACCAAGAAGAACTTAATAAAGGAGATGGCTGAAGATTGTATTGGAAAATTATGTCTGCATATATCTGTATAGTAATTTTTGAAGATTATTTATATTTTATAATTTATTATACGTTATGAAATATACTTGACCTAAGTTTAGACTTTGTAGAAGAGAGGGAATTAACTTATTTTGAGTACCAAAATATGATGTTAGAAAAAGAAGAAAAACACCTTGACAACATGGTAGTACTATACAAAGACTTTCTGAATATTGAAAATTGTTGAGAAATAAACAAGTTTTAAAAAGAATGTATTTATTATCAGAAAAACAATTTAAAAGATATGTAGTAGATATAGCTGGAAAACTTTCTAAAAATAAATGAATAGATCATGATAAAGCAATATTGCAAACTTTAGAAAGAAGAATGGATGTTATTGTATTAAGAGCTGGGTTTGCTAAGACAATTATGCAAGCTAGACAAATGGTTAATCATGGTCATTTCTTGTTAAATGGTAAAAAACATAATATTCCTTCTTATTTAGTAAAACCTGGAGATAAAATTACTTTAAAAGAAAAATATAGAACTTCTCCTTTGTATGCTGATATTCCACTTATGCAATCTAATTTTAAATTACCTTCTTGGTTAAAGGTAGATAAAGAGAAGTTTGAAATAGAGGTTGTTGATTATCCAAAGCCAGAAGAGATAAAAGTTCCTGTAGATGTATTGAAAGTAGTAGAATTTTACGCAAGAGCATAATTTTAGATATTTAAAAATAATTTTATGTTGGATATACAAAAAGTTTTTGGAAAGCCTAAAATTTTTGAGAAAAAGATAGATGATACTACTTATCAGTATGAACTTAAGTATTTACCTAGAGGTTTTTGACATACTTTAGGTAATAGTTTGAGAAGAATTATTTTGGCATATGAACCTGCTGGAGCAATAACATGATTGAAAATAAAATGAGTACCTTATGAATATGCTACAATTGATTGAGTTAGAGAAAGTGTAATTGATATGATGTTGAATCTTAAGAAATTGAGATTTAAAATGGACGAAAGTTTAGATAAACAAATCTGGATTGAGCAAAATTTTAAGGGAGGTAAAAAGTACTATGGTAAGGATTTGATGTTGCCTTCTGGAGTAGAACTTGTTAATGAAGATGTATATCTTTTTGAAATAACAGATCCAAATGTTGAGTTAGTAATGAGTTTTAGAATAGAAAAATGATATGGATATTATAGTTTAGATTTTTTGAGAAAAAGAGATGAAGAAGAAGGGAAAGAAGTATGATTGATTTTGATAGATAATGATTTTAAGGTAGTAGATTATGTAAGATATGAGGTAGAAGAGATAATTGATGATTTTGCAGGTGGAGTGAAAGATAAATTAATTTTAGAAATAAAAACTATTTCTCCAAAAATTAATGCTAGAGATTTGGTTTCTTTTGCTGGAGAAGTGTTAGCTTCTTATGCTAGAATATTTATTTATGAAGATGCATATATTGATACAAGTGTACTAGTGGATTATAATGAGCTAGAAGAGACAGTTAAACAACCTGAAAAAGAAGAGAAAGAAGTTAAGGTAATGCCTATTGATGCTCTTCCTTTAAGTGAGAGAACAAGAAATGCTCTTATTAAAAATAATATATTGTATGTTGAAGATTTGGAAAAGAAAAAAAGATCTGAACTTTTATCTATGAAAGGTATAGGTAGAAAAGCAGTAGAAGAAATAATTAAAGCACTTGAAAATATATGAAAAAAATTAGCAGGATAATTTAGTTTGTTAAAAAATACTAATGAGACATAGATATAATCAACTTAGACAATTTGAAACAGGTGTAGTAAAGAAATGGATTGTTTTAAGAAATTTGTTGACGTCTCTTATTAAGCATTGACAAATAAAGACAACTCCTAAAAAGGCTAGGGTATTAAAATCATTTGCTGATAAGTTTTTTAATAGAGCTAAGAAGATTTATGAGAAATATAGTGATGATAAAGTAGTTAAAAACGAACTTATTAGATTAGCGAATATGTATTTAACAAATGATGGTGGGCCATATAGGTTTTGATGAAAAAGAAAGGAGGCTGGACAATACAATGTGAAAGAAAAATTCGTTGATTTAATAGCTCCTACTTTAAAAGATATAAGTTTTTCTACAGGTTTTGTGAGAAATTATAAATTATGATCTAGAAAGTGAGACAATGTTGAATATGTATTGGTAAAACTAAATGAGAAACTTTTGGCGAATGTTAAAGCTGATGTAGAAAATGTTGAAAAATAGATAAATTTTATAATTAACATTAAATATAATGCAATTTACAAAGAGAGATTTAAATAAGACTTTATTTGTAAAACCAGAAGTATTAGAAAAATCAAGAAGGTGGTGGTTAGTAGATGCAAAAGGTAAAACATTATGAAGATTAGCTGTTGAAATAGCTAAAAGATTAATAGGAAAGCATAAGGCTGCTTATTCTGATCATTGGGATGCAGGAGATTTTGTTGTAGTAGTTAATGCAGATAAAATTAAAGTAACTTGAAAAAAATTAGATCAAAAAGTTTATTATAGACATTCTGGATATAAAGGTAATCTTAAAGAATTTACTTTAAGATGGATGCTTCAAAATAGACCTGAAAAGGTAATATGGTTAGCTGTTAGAAAAATGTTACCAAAAAATAAATTAAGAGATAGAAGAATGAAAAGATTAAAAATATTTGTTGGATCTGAACATAAATTTAATCATTTACCTCTTGAAAAATTAGAAATAAATGACTAGAGCAAATACAACTCAAAAAAGAACAACTAGAAGGTCTACTGGTAAAGGGAGAGGAGTTCAAAAAAAGCAATATATATATGCTGTTTGAAGAAGAAAAGAAGCTACTGCTATCTTAAAGCTTTATCCTAGAGGAAAAGGTAAAATAAATATAACTACTGAAAATTTACAGAATACAGATTTGGAAACTTTGTTTAAAGGAAATAAATATTTAATAGAAGATGCTTTATATCCATTTTATATAATAGGCCAAGATTATTTAAAACAATTTGATGCTGATATAATAGTTAAGTGAGGTGGTATAAGATGACAAGCAGAAGCAATAAGATTAGCTTTCGCTAGAGCGTTGGTAGAATATAATCCTGAATTTAGAACACAATTAAAACCATATGGACTTTTAAAGAGAGATCCAAGAGAGAAAGAAAGAAAAAAGTATTGATTGAAAAAGGCAAGAAGAGCTCCTCAATGGTCAAAGAGATAATCTATTTTTGAATTTTCTGAAAAAGCTCCCCTTTTCAGGGGAGCTTTTTATATTAAATTAATGTCAATTAGTGGTATTTGGAATCGATTGTCTACTGCTGCGTAAAATCTTAGTTTGTTAATTTTTAAATTAAATTTAAAGTTTTCACATATTTTAATAAAGTCTTGTTTTATTTTTTCAAAATTTTCTTGATTTTTTATTCTTGCTATTGTTAGATGAGGTTTGTAAGGCCTGGTTTCTTTTGGAATTCAGATAAGTTTATGGAATTGTATATAAAATTTTTTAAATTCTTTTCTTATATTTTCAGATTTTGGTTTATAAAAATAAACTCTGTCTCAAAAGCTATCTATTTGATTTAAAGTTATTATTTGATTAATTAAAGAAGTTTTAATTTTTTTAATATTTTTAGCTGTATTTTTGACTATTTGATGAAAAGTTTTAAGATTTAACTCTCAAAAAAATCTTAGAGTGATATGAGGGGTTTCTGCTTTTTGGAGCGTGAAAGATCAATTGTTTATTTTATTAAGACTATCAGTTAGTTTTTTAAATTTTTCTACTTCTTTTCATTCTAGTGGAAAAGCTACAAAAAAGTTGAAAAGAGTTGGTTTCCGAAAGATAGAAGAAGGTCTGAAGAAACTCTGAAGAAATTCTGAAGAATTTAGATTTTGTTTGGGATTATAACCAACTATTTTTATCTTTCTTCAGATGTTCTTCGGATATTCTTCAGAATTTCTTTCTTCTACAATAAATCAATCATTTTTTAATTTTCTAATTTTTTCTTCTATTCATTTGTTGTATCAACCTATTTCTCAGTTGGAATATATTACTTTGTAGCAAGGATATTTTTCTGTTTCAGTATTTTCAGATAAGAATTTCGCAACAGCTCTTGGATGTAGTCAGAAAATTTGTCAAAGAGTTTTATAAGAAATAACTTTGTTTTTAGGAATTAGATTTAAAAATGGATAAATGTGATGATATATTATGTTGTTGAAATTCATTTTTAGATTTTTAAATGTAAATATTTTAAGTATATATAAATTAAAGAATAAGATTTTATTTACAAGAATAAAT
Organism: Candidatus Altimarinota bacterium; assembly: GCA_027062165.1. Classification (GTDB taxonomy): domain Bacteria; phylum Patescibacteriota; class Gracilibacteria; order Absconditabacterales; family Absconditicoccaceae; genus JAMOTU01. Next base: position 307 of record JAMOTU010000116.1, on the reverse strand, counting down.
AAATTGTGATGAAGAAAGCAGTTTTAGGGATAATTATAAAAGATTGAAAAATACTTCTTGCTATGAAAAAGAGATGATTTTGAGCTGGAAAATACAATTGACCTTGATGAAAAATTGAAAGGTGAGAAACTCCAGAGCAGGCAATGATAAGAGAAGCAAAAGAAGAAGTATGAATAGATATTTTAAAACAAAGTAGAATTGGAAAATTATATTTTTGTTTTGAATGAAAACCTGATTGGGATTTTGAAGTAGATTTATTTTTAATTGAAGATTTTAAATGAAATCCAATTGAAACAGAAGAAATGAG
>JAMOTU010000115.1 GCA_027062165.1 Candidatus Altimarinota bacterium | reverse complement strand
TTCAATTTCAAGAAAAAAGGTTACAGAGAATTTGATTAATGATTCAAAAATTCAACGACTTGATAAATTTGAATTTTACGCAAAGATAGAAGGTTGCAAAGATGTTTTAAAGGCTAAATTAGCACCTATATTTATCAATAAAAAAGTAACAGATAGGTTTGTAGAAAATAAAAATATGCTTATTCAACGAAAAATTTTATTAAAAAACATTAAGAATAGTTTTGTAAATTTAAATAAAGGAAAAAAAGGAGTTTTAAGAGAGATTAGCTTTTAAAACCTCTTTAATTAGTAATTCCTTTATTTAAATAATTAGTTCTTACAAACTCTGCACTCTTACATCCTTTTTCTATTTCCATATCACAAGCCTTTTTGAAATATTCAAATGCTTTTAAATAATTTGTATTGACTACTTTTACTTTATTTCCATTTGAATAGTAGATTCCAACATTAAAACAACCTACCCCGTTATTTAAATCACAAGCTTTTTTAAATAATTCAAACCCAGTTTTATAATTTATATGATTTTCATCAAAACTATAAATAAGTCCTAAATGAACACAAGCTTTACTATTCCCTTTTTTACAAGATTTTTGAAATAATTCTATAGCCTTACTAATATCTTTTTTAACTAATAATCCTTTTTGATAAATAACTCCTAATAAATTGCAAGCTTCTGGATTATCTAATTGACAAGAAATCTTTAAATATTTAACATAAGAAATAAAATCTTTATCATCATAAGCAATTAAACTTTTATTAAAAAAGTAATTAGATATATCTTTCTTTTTATAGAAAAATACAAATATTGCTAATACAAATAATCCAAATAAAACTAATATAATTTTTCTTAAAATAGGGATTTTATTTTTTTCACCTTTCAAAACTTCTTCAGATTTCTCTTTATTATTTTCATCATTAGCATTTAAATTAAATTCAGCAAATTTATTATTTTTATTTAATTCTTTATTACTATCCTCAAATGTAACAAAAGGAATTTTTCCTTTTTTAATTAAAATATTTATAAATGTTTCAAAATCTTTTTCATTATCTATTTTAGCTATAGAAATTAGATTGTACTTATCTTCTATTGATAGGTAATTATCTTTTTTTTTATTGAGTAAATCTAATATATTTACTTTTAAAACATTAAGTTTATTTCTAATATCAAAAAAATTATATAAATAAAAACTTCCTCCTAATATTAACAAAAGTTCTGATAACCATCCTTTAAAATTATTATGAAACATTAAGGTATTAAATAAATTTATATATGCCAAGTAAAATGAGATAATTGAAACTATCAAACTTATCCATGGAAATTTTTTACTTTTGCTTAAAATTATAGCTCCTATTACCAATCCTACAATAATAGCAATAATACTATTCATTATCCTTTTCTCCTTTAGTTAACATCTTAAAATTTTATCAAATTCTGAATATGTAATGAGAGGAATATATTTCCTCTTACGCCATTGTCATTGTTGCTAATGCCGTTGCAGCTGTTAAGTTCTTCTCCTTGTGAAATATATGATGCCAAAGGTTGCTTCTCTATCACCCCGTTTTAACGGGGTATCAAAATATACGCAAACAAGGAGTATTTCATGAAAGATAATAAAAAATTTAAAAAACTTTTACTTTTGAAAAAAGATAATCAAGAAGATTCAATTTTCAGAATAATAGATGACAAATATTGGGAAGAAATAGAGTTTGACGCAACACCAATTTTACTTGAAAAAATAAAAACAACAAAAGACAAGTATATATATTCAATTTCTCTTCCTGTCATGCCAGGTATGTATGCAAAAATTGGAGA
>JAMOTU010000114.1 GCA_027062165.1 Candidatus Altimarinota bacterium | reverse complement strand
AAGCAAACCGTCTTCAAGGATTTACCTTGAAGTGCTCTTTGAAAATTTAGTGTTACTTTTTTACACACCCCTCGTGTGTTTTTTTTAATTTTTAATTAAAATCCTTTATTTATTATAGGATTGCTTACCTTACATCAAAATAAAATAATTTTCTATCAACCGGATAAACTGAATCTTTCTCTTGTTGAAATTTATTTGTTGTATATGGAACAGGGAAAAAGTGAATTGGCTTAATTTTCACTTTTCCGTTTTCTACAATCTCTAACCTTACATCACAAGATTTATTGTGATACTTTTTAAATTTATCTAACCTACTATACCATACTACCCAGTAATAATATCTACCTTTTGGAGCATTCGTTAGATCTAATACATAATTCTCCGGCCCTTGCGATTTTTTCCTTGAATCCACATCTAACTCACCATAATTTCTTTTATTATCATAATATACTTCTCTTTTTTTCCCATTGTTTGAAACAGGCTCTAATACATGTAAATCTACATCACTATCACAATTAAAACTCATTCTAATTCTTACAAAATTCGTAGGCAATCTGTCTAAAACTATTTGATATGATTTCCAATTTCCATCAAGTTGTTTTATTTCAAAATTATGCACCCTATCATATTTTAAAGGAATTTTAAAACAAAGTCTATTCCCTTTTCTATATGCTTCTCTTGTAACTTCTCTATTATTCTCATTCTCATATTTGTAAGTTATTTTATTAGAATGTCTATCAGGATTTACTACACATATCTCTGCTGTCATATTCTTTACACTACTATAAATACTATCTTTAGATTTAACATTAGCTTTTATTGTGCATTCTAAACTTTTTCCATCTAATTGAATTATAGAAATATTAGTTATTTTAGCTGGAATTGGAATTGCTAATTTATAATGATGATTTTTATCAACTACTGCAGTTCCTCTTTTTCCAAAGTCATAAATAATTTCCACATTAGAACCAACTTTTCTAAATTTATTTGTTCCTTCTACAATTATATGATTACCTACTATCTTACAAGAATATTTATCTTCTACATCTTCTTGATAATTTTTAGCATATACTCTTTTATATTTATTATCCATCATTTTAACGTCAATAGTATTAGAACCAGGTGTTAAATTAAATTCTTTTTTATAATTTCCTTCACTATCCGCTCTGACATAAAAATTTTTATTATTAAATTTTATCTCAACAGTGGAATTTGCTCTGTTTTTATTATAACCTTTTACTACAACAATCCCACTATGAGGCTCAGAAATATCTATTTTATCTTCTGCCATATTAGTTAAAGAAACAATACCATCAGATAATTTACAAACTTGACCATCTGGTAAATTAACATTAGTTAATTTTATAGGTATAATATTTAAATTATTAGATGTTAAAATTACACTATCTTCTCTATATTCTTTTAGAGATAAATTAAATTTTTTAAATAAATTGTAAAAATAATAAATATATTGTGATGTGAATCTATTTTTATCATTCCATACAAAAATTTGTGTATTTAGATTATTTCTAAAAGGTTTATTATATACTAAAGGTATATTTTCTTCTAAACATATTTTGTTAGGAAAACCATAATTTTGATTAAAATTTATTGTTTCATTATCAGTTAATAATGATTCTATAAAATAAATTTTTGCTGATATTATTTCTGAAAATAATGTATTTATTCTTATATTATATAATACTTTATCAAGTTTTGCTTTTCCTGATATAGTTTTTTTTGAAAGTTTTTTTAATACATGCTTAATAATTTTTTTCTTTATTTTTTGATTTTTTAACTTAAATACACTATAAATAATATTTCCACTTCTAATATCAAAAATTTCAAAAATTAATTTATCTTGTCTAATTTGTTCTCTTTGAATAACTTTTTTTATTAATTTAGAAATTTTTTTATAATTACCATTTTTCAAATTTTTAGAATCTATAACAATTCCTAAATAAGACATACCATATGAAATGGAAATAAATAATAAAAATATAAAAAATATCTTTTTCACATTTTTCTCCTTATTCTTTTTCTTTAGCTAATTTTTTTATAATTTCAGACTCTACTCCTTGTAATATTATATGCGCTCTAGAAAAACAAGCTTTTTTGATTAACTCTTTCTTTTGTTCAATATTAACTTTATCATAAAAACCTTCATTTAATGATTTTATTTCAGATAAATAATTATTTAACTCTTGTAATTTTTCTTTAATTTTTCCTATTAAAATTTTATTTGATTTTATATTATCATCTATATTTTGAATTTCTTTATTAAGTTTTTGAATATCTAATTCCAACATTGCTCTAATTTTTTCTCCATAAAATTTTTCTGATAACATCATCCAAGCCATTGAAGAAAATAATATTTCAGCCACTATTGCCATTATAAATGCTAATGTGTTATAAAAGTTTACTTTTTTTCTAAACTTCAAAAAATCATCCTTATATTTTTTATAAAGCTTATATTGGTCCATAATTCTGAGAGCTAGCATATCAATATCAGACTGTTCAAGTTCGTCATTCTTTTTTAAATTTTTAATAATATTAGATTTTTCAAGTTCTTCATATTTATTTTTATCATTTACAGAATTATAAACAGGTGTATTCAAAACATCAGATATTATTAAACAAGCCAGTTTATCGTCTTCTTGGGTATTTAAATCATCATCTCCCCAACTTGCTGCCCACTCACCATCATCTTTATACTTACATTTATTTATTTCAATAAGTAACTTATCATAATTATTTTTTATTTCTTTTTGTGAAACCTGAAATGAATTTAATTGAGAAAAAGAGTAAATTAATATACCTACCGCTCCAAAAAATAATGGTCCAAGCACAAAATACATCCATTTAGGATGTCTCATTTTTTCATACAATAATGAAATTATTTTACCTACCGCTAAAAATATTAATGACATTATTAAGTATTTATAATTAAATGAATTTTGTTGATTAATTTTTTTAGTTTTTACTTCCTTTGATACATTTTTATTATGTTCTTCTTCTAATGCAATTTCATATTTTGACTTTTCATTTGTTTTTATATTGTTATTTTCCTCAAATTGAGAAAACTTATTTGTAGTAATTTTTTTAGATTGTTGAAAATTTTTTTCAATATTTATATTTTTCACTAATTTTAATGTTTTTTCACTATTAGAACCGATTTTATTTAAAATGATAGCTGTTCCACTTGCTAAAATCAAAGAAAAAATTAAAAACATTGCAATAGTAAAACTTTTATATTTTTTTGATGTTAAATGCTTTTCGTTATATTGCAATAACTTTTGCTTTAATGAATGCAAAATGTTTTGTTTTTTCTGTTTTTCTTCTTCTAACTTTTTTAATTTCAGTTCAGTTTCATCTAATAATTTATGAAGTTTATCTATTTCTTTTTTTATTTGCTCTTCCATATTTTTAATTAATGTTACCTTATTCTCCCAATCAATTAAAGCACTTTCACATTCTGCTTCAACTAATTTAAAAAATGATTCTTTCCTCATTTCCGTAGAAGCAAATCTTAAATTATCCCATAATTCAGCTTTTATACTTTTTATATCAATAATCTCTTCTAATTTAGGATTTTCAAGTTTTTTAATTTCATTTCTAATTTCTTTTAATTTTTCTAAATTAATTTCTGTTTTAATTTTATTTTCTAACTCATCTATTTCTTTAAAAATACTTTCAATCGTTTCCATTCAAAATCCTTTTCTTTAATTTTGATTCATAATATAATCAATAACCACTCTATGTCTTTTCCATCCTGGAACATTTTTTAGCGGATTTATTTGCATCCATTTCTTATTTCCATAAGAAAGCCCTATATTTCTAAATTCATCTAAATGACTAAAAAACATTTCAACAAATCTTTTTAAACCATTGTATCTATATATATTGTTTTGCGGTGTCCAATTATATGCGACTAATATACTTGGAACAGCAATAGTCTTAATAGAGCTATTAATATTTGAATAATCTGAATGTGTTAATAATGCAGAAGGATATACACTCGCTAATAAATTAATTGAAGAGTCACTAAAATTTAAAAATTTAATTTTATTTAAATAAGGTTTTAATCTGCTTAATGGTTTTCCTCCCACTAAAACAATAGCATCCACTTGATGATTTAATAATTTTTTAAAAGCATCATCATATGATGAATTAATTTGTTTTACATTCAATTCTAAGATAGTAAATATATTTCTTGAAGTGAGTTCAGTTCCTGAACCAGAAGGACCTATAACTACTTTTTTATTATTTAAATCTTTCACAAAATTTGAATTAGAATTTTTTAAAGCTACAATATGAACTTCTTCGTTGTATAAAAAAGTTATAAATCTAAGTTCATTTAGAATTTTAGAAATTTTTCCACTTTCTTTATAAGCTTTCATTACATCGGATTGAACTATGGCTAAATCTACTCCTGGAGACTCTTTTAAAGCTATAATATTAATCTGAGAACCTTTTGAAATAATCGGTCTTACTAATAATTTAGCATGAACTCGATCCATCAATTTCATTGAATCATTACCAAATTTAATATATGTTCCTCCTAATCCACCAGTCATTATCCCTACTTCATATTCATAATCAAATCCATAATCAATCCACTTTGCATATAAAAGATTACAAAATAAAATTAATAGCCCCATTACAATTTTTTTCATTCTTCAAATCTCCTTTCTACATAATCTCTTTTTCATCACTTCTTCTAATCTTGAATTTTCATCTTACTATTTTAACTCATTTTCTTCTCTTTTTCTACATTTTTTTGATTAAAAATAAATTAATTCTTATAAAATTGTACAAAAAAGTAACAAAACTTTTCAATACTTACAAACCATCCCGTTATCCTTTACATACCCTAAAAAATAGTAATTTTTCCCGTTATAAATCCCATCAATTATATAAAAATCATCAAATTTTATGCTTTTGCCGTTTATAATTACACCACTGTTTGTTATGAATCTGTTTTTGTCTATAATTTTAATTACATCCTTAAAGTTTCTGTATTTTGCTATCGTTTTATCTCTGTTTAGCACAAACACTCCCCTATCCGTTGAGAAAAAAATCCCATCAAGCGGTTTGATATCGTAAAAATCCCGAAGGTAATATTTATCGGGCGAAAGTGCTTTATACCACTTCAAAAAGCCGTCTTTATTAAATATTACAATAAAATATCCCCGAGCCACCTTTTGAATTCCTGCAAACATTTCACCTGCTCTAACCACCTTAATTCCAGCTGATTCAAAATACCCGTAAGTCCTGTCGGTTATAAAATTCAAATTTTTATCAAGCAGGACAATTACAAATCTTTTAATATAATCTCCCAAATGGTCAAAATACTTATACCCAACCGCCACAAATCCATTATCATTTTCAGCTATGTCAAATCCTTGTGCGGCTTTATAAAATATCCTCTCTTTTAACATTTCTCCGTTTAGTGACATCTTTGTCACCCAAAATCTGCCCCCTTTTATACCGGTTAGATAGATATTATTTCCTATAACTTTCGCTGAGTTGATTTTTGCATTTATCTTTTTACTCCATAAAAGGCTTAAATTTTCATCATATAAAGTGATTTTGTATTTTTCGCCTCTTGTAATTACCAAAGGAGAGCTGAATTTTCCCATAAATACCGGAATATCATCTGTTTTGACACATTTTAAGCCGCCTATTTCCAAGGCTTCAATTTTAATTTTAGTTACAATTTTATATACTTTTTTAGAAGTGATTAGATAGAGGGAATTATTATGTTTTATTAAATCTATTGGAGTTTCATTTGTGTAAAATTTCCATTTGAATCTTTTTTCTTCGTATTTTTCAACCCTATCTTTATAAAGCAGATACAGACTATCTTCTATTACCTTTATTTTCAAAGGTATTTGATCAACTTCTATACCGTAATCATCGCTCAGATTTTCTATGACATACTTTTTAAAATAATCATAGTTTTTATATCCTATCTTTATGCTTAAATCTTTAAAAAGATTTTCATATATCGCAAACAGTTTTTCGCCATCCATCAAAAACCTAACGTTAAAAGCCAAAATTTTATCGCTAAAATCAATCTTTCCTATGCCTTTTAAAAGTTTAAATTCTTTATCAACAACTACAAAAAGTTTATTTTTATACAAAAGCAAATTGTCAATCTTATAGACAAATTTTCTTGTATAGACAATTTTTAAGTTTTTATCAATGCCGTAAATTTTATGCGGCGTAGCAATGTAGATAATATCGTTTTTTTTAACAGTATTTAGATACTTGCCTTTTAGTTTTAATTTTTTTTCGTTTTTAACGATTAATATATCGTTTTTATCCGCCCCGATTAATATATCTTTGCCATCCGTTATAAAGAAATTTTTTAATTTACCTTCATATGGCCAGTCATTATTGGTAGCTAAATAGAGTTTATTGTCTATTTTTTTAACCATTAAGATGGTATTGTTATAAGTTTTAACTTCTTTTAGTTCTATTTGGGTTCTTGCAAAAAGCAACACGGAAACCAAAAGCAAAATAATCTTATTCAAATGTTTCCTTTAAGATAGCTATTAAATTTTCTTTTGAATATATTTTTCTGCTTTTCTCTTTTTTATAAAATCTGTCGTTTTTTTGAAGCAAAGAAATGTAATGTTTTAGATTATCCATATCAAGATATGTTTTTTTTGCTTTATCAATGCTTATTAATGAATTAAAAAGAAGTTTTTTGGGATTTTCTTCAACTTTTTTTCTTACAAACAGTAAAATGTTTTTGTTTTTGGGATTTAGTCTGATTTTATAAAAAAAATCCCCTACATAAACAGCCAAAGAGTCTTTTTGTTTTAGATAAAAGTCTTTTAATTTAACCTTTTTTAAATCAAGCGAGTATATATATTCAATAATTTTTTCAATATCTTTATAGTTTTTAGGCATAAACATTTTAACCTCATCGCTTACGACATAAACGCTAAGCTTTTGTTTATAAAAAAGAGCGGAGACGGAGAGTATATAAAAAATCTCTTTTACTATTTCAAGCTTATCCTCAAAAAGCATATCTTTATCAACCAGTAAAATAAGAGCTATTTTTTGATTTTTCAGATGCTCTCTTTCAATACTTAAAAGTTTTCGGTGTTTTGCCGAGCTTATCCAGTGGATGTTTCTTATGTCTTCCCCCGGAATATAATCGCGAAGCTCTTTAAAATCCTCCCCTTCATAAAATTTAATCAGACTTTTTGACAGTATCAGTTTTTTAAATTTTACTTTTTGCAAGCAAAACCTTTTTGTATAATTATATCAAAGGAAAAAGATGAGTTTTACAATAAGCGATTTTAACTGTCCTTATAATCTATTCGACATTGTGCTAAGTG
>JAMOTU010000113.1 GCA_027062165.1 Candidatus Altimarinota bacterium | reverse complement strand
TCACATCCTCACTGGGACCATATAGGCGGGATTGACAGCGTTTTGGATGTAAATCCTTACATGACTCTTTTTTTGCCTGACAGCCTTTCAAAACTCTACATTAGAGATTTAAAAAGACTCAGCCGCGAAGTAAAAGTTATTCATGAAAATCCTACTAAACTTTTTGGTAAGTTTTATTCCACAGGCGTTATGATACCTATTGGAGAGCAGTCTTTAGTAATAGATGAGGGTGATTTTAGTATCGTAGTAACGGGCTGTGCTCATCCTGGAATTGTCAATATTGTACGTCGCGCTATAGAGATGTTAAATAAACCCGTTTTATACGCACTTGGGGGATTTCATCTTATGAGAAGCAGTGAAGAAGAGATTATAGAAGTTGTAAAAGCGCTTAAGGCTTTAGGAGTCGAATATGTAACTCCTACACATTGTTCAGGAGATTTGGCAATTGAAATTTTTAAAGAAACTTATGGTGAAAACTATATCCCGGGAGGAGTCGGGAGAATTATTGAGTTTTAAGGAGATTAAAACATGATTCTTCTATTCTTTTTTTTGCAAGTTGAAAATATTCTTCGTTTAATTCGATGCCAATTCCATTTTTATCTTTTTGACAACAGCTTATAAGAGTTGTACCACTTCCTAAATATGGGTCTAAAATATACTCTTCTTGTTCTAAATTACAATTATCTAATATAATATTTATTAACTCTATAGGATAAGGGGCAGTATGTCCTAATATATTTTCGCCTTTAGAATTAATTTTTTTAACTGGATTAATTTTTAAAATTTTTTTAGTATTAATTTTTAAATTTTTATTTTTAGAAAAGAGAATTATATGTTCATAACAATTAATAGGTTTTATATATCCTGGATAATAATTTGCTGAGGAATTTCTTTTTGATTGTACTTCTCCTTTATCCCATATAATATTATCAATAGTATACAAACCAATTTTTTTAAATAAATACATTGTATAAAATCCAAGCATTATTCTTCTTTTTGACATTTGTGATGAGATAAAAATATTTTCTTGATCTACAATATCACCAATATTATAGAAATAAATTCCTTCTTTGTCTATTTTGTTTTTAATAGCATATGCATTTATAATCATATCTATAAAATAAGTTATAAGATTTGGCCATTGAGAATATTCTCTAGCATTATAATATGGTGGAGAAGTAATAGAATACTTTATTTTTTGTTTTAATGTTGGAATAATATTTGTTGAATTTCCTTTTAATCCAATAATATTTTTGAATTCAAATTTTTCACTGTAATTGAATTTTTTAATATGTATATATTTAATTATTTTATCAAACAGAATATCAAGTTTAATTGGAGTATCTATTTTTTTTATTGTCTTTTTAAATTTTTTATAAATAATTTTTCTATTTAAAAAGTTTTCTTCTTTTTCTATTTTTTCATTTAAATATAAGATTTTATTATTATGCCAAGAGTAAAACTTTATTAACATTTTTTTAATATCATTTTTGTTTGTAAATATGTCTTTTCGGTAATCTTTTACTAATTGTTCTGGAATATAATCATTTTCATCTGCCGTTTCTAAATAAATATTTCTTTTAATTGATAAATAATCAAATCTTTTCCCTCTTCCGCTTTTACTTCTACTTGGACAAAGAGGATTTTGACATTCAAAACTTTTTTGAAGTAATTTTGGATAAGAATTCCCTCTAACAATTGTTTTATAGCATGAAGGACAAGGAAGAGGCGTTTCGTCTAATTCAATTTTTTGTAAGATTAATATTTTTATTAAATTGTCTTCTGATATTATTAAATCTTGAAATTGAAAACCATAAGAAACTCCTTCATAAAATTCTTTTATTATTTGTATTATGTTTTCATTAAAAATAATATTTTCATTGTTTTTTAAAAAATCAATTAATTCGTTTATTTTTTTGCTTTTATTTTTGTTAAATATATTAAAATTTTTTTCAATTTTAAAAAACTCACAATAAACAGCAATATCAGCAATATCTTGCCATTTGATTTCATTTCCTTCAAAAAGGATAATTAAGTTATGATAATTTTGTAGTTTGTCATATGTTGAAGAGATTGTTTCTTTCACAGAATTAATATCAAATTTTGATTTTAAATGTATAATTTCTAATTGATAAAAATCTTGTTCATATTTTTTTATAAAATTTAAATAATTAAAATTTTCTTTTTTTGAATTTAAGTTAAGTTTTGCTTTTATTGTACCTTCTACTTTAGTTTTATTTTTTTTTAAACCTTCTAAGATTAATTTAGTTGCTTCAATGATATCATTAGTATCAATTAAATTTTCTTTTGACTTAACAAATAGATCTTTATATGGGGAATTAGAGGTTTTATTTAATAAATAATCTCTTATTTGATTTTTTTCGTATGTAGTTATTTTTAGATTGTGTTCTTTTTTTACTTTGTTAATCAAATTAGTTATTTTTTTATCTGCTGTTTTTGTAATATCTAAAATATAAGCTAACAACAAATCGTCTTCTATATCAAATGAAAGTTCTTCTTTTACTTTTTGTAATTGTATGTTTATAAATGTTTTCATAAATAAAATTTTACCAAAAAAATAACTCTACGGCAAATAGCCGGTTAAATTAATTAATTTTTTTAGTTAATATATTTTTTATGGAAGCAGAAAAACTACAAAAAAAACTTCAAAAACAAATAGCAAAATTGAGAAAAGAAAAAAATTTAACTCAAGAAGAACTTGCATATAAAGTAGGGATTACTCCTAAAGCTTTATCTGATATAGAAAATAATAGAAGAAATGTTTCCTTCAAAACATTTATAAAAATATGCATAGCTTTAGATGTAAAAATAGCTTTAGAAAAGGAATAATAATGCAATCAGAATTTAAAAAATTGAAAAAGGAAATTAAAGATTTTATATATAAAATTGCAAAAAAAAAGTATGGTGAAGAAATTGCTAAAAATATAAAAACAAAATTGCAAAATATTAATGGTAAAACAGGACAATATTATGTTCCTAAAGAATTATTTCAAAAAAGAACTTCTAGAAGTAATAGAGTTATAATTCCATGGAAAGATGTCAAGGACAATAATTTAACTTTAGAACATCTTGAGACATTTAAAGGAGGAGTGGTAGTAGAATTTGTGAATAATGACTATTGGAATGAGAATGAAAAAAATAATGAGCTATTTAATGAATTAAAATCAAAATTAGGTAGTGATGAGAGCGTCTCAAGTATGATTTCAATTAGAAATGAAGATGGAGTTTCAGCTTCAAATAAACAAAGAGAAGCATTTAAAAAATTAAACCAAGAAAATTTTTATAAAAAAGGGAATTTTATTCGAAGAAAAACTAATATTTCTAAAGATGTAAATAAAGGGAATGATAAAATAGAAGGATTTATATTCGTTTCTATAAAAGGAGGACAACAAGATACGATTGAAAGTCATAAAGGTAAAGAAGAAAAAATATTTAATCCTGCATGTGAATATGCAAGTGAAAAAGTAGTTGATGATATTGAGATGGTGTTAAATTATTTTGTTCTTAAAAGTATTAATGAAAATATTTTATCAGAAGAAGAAAAGAAAGATTTACAATCATTGTTAGATAATTCTAAAAAATATTTGGAAGAAAGGATTTATAATGTAATAGATTTAAAAAAAAATAAACCAATATTTAAAGGTAGTTTATGGGATTATGTCAGTAATCATCCTTCCTTATCTTTTTCTGATGGAAAATTTTTAATTGATCCTATTCAAGTAGAAAGAATAGACTTAGAAGATTTTGGAATACCAGATAAAGGAAATTTAAAAAATATTGATTTATCTCATGATGAAGCAGTTAATAAAAATAGATTTTATTGGGATAAAGAAAATGAGCAGATTCTTTCCCCTACTAATCCTATAAATGTTTTTTGGCAAAGACATTACTCTAATATGTTACAACAAAATTTTACTTTAGAAGAATTTTTTGAAAAAGAAAGAGAAAGAGTCAAAAAAAGAGAGAAAATATTAAAAAAAAGGAAATAAATGTTAAAAAATTTTTTATGGATTTTTATAGTTTTATTTTTGGTGGCTTGTTCCTCAAAAGTTGTAAAAAAACAAATTCCAAGTATTGAAATGCAAAAACAAGACGCAAAAAATGCGTGGAGAGAGCTTGATAATCAGTGAGGTTTATGACGCGCTCTTTTTAATTCTTTTTCGATTATATCGTCATATGCCCATTTTTTTAGGGTTTTTTCTATAATTTCTGGTGGAAGCTGAGGTTTATCATACATACCTTTATTTGCTCTTTGACGTTGGGCTTCGTATAAGATTACGGCATTGGCAACCGATACGTTTAGACTCTGACTCATACCATACATCGGAATTATCACTTTTTTATCTGCATATTTGATACTCGTTTCACTGGCTCCATCAACTTCGTTTCCAAGGACAATAAGAGTCGGTTTTGTATAATCAACTTCTCTAAAATCAACCGTGTCTTCGTCAAGAAGAGTTACTACAACCTGATAACCTTGAGATTTTATATTTTTATAAAACTTTTCAATATCATCAACATACTCGTGAAAAATCCACTTATGAGCGCCCATTGTGATTTCATTATTGAGTTTTACTTTTTTTTGGTGACGATAATATAATTTTCCTACATTTACCGCATCACAGGTTCTAACAATTGCTGATAGGTTATGAGGGGAATAGACATAATCCATAAAGACTCTCAAAGTATCCTGGCGGGTCTTTAAAATTTGTTTCATTTTATTTAGTCTCTCTTCGCTTACTAAATACACCTCGCTCCTTTTTTATTGAAATTATACTATCTCTTCCAGATACTCAAAAAAAGTCCGGTTGCTGCGATTATTACAATTATAGGGGTTGGAGCTAGGTCAAAATAGTAACTAAGAGCAATTCCTCCTGTTACAAAAAGAGCACTTAATATACCGCTTAAAACAATCATCTGATAAAATCGTTTTGTAAACTTTTCGGCGATAAGAGGCGGTATCGTAAATAGTGCGAGTATTAAAATAATTCCGATTGCCCTTACACTCATAACGATTGTTAAAGATGTCAAAATCAGAAAATACGTATATAAAAGTTTTGCATTTATTCCTCTAATTTCAAGAAACTCTATATCGTAGCTCATTGCCAAAAATCTGTGATATAAAAATATTATCGAAATGATTAAAACAATATCAACGATTCCCATTATTAAAAGGTCGTTTTTTTCTATAAGTAGGATATTTCCGAAAAGATAACTTATTGCATCTGCATTATATTCAGGAGATAACGATAAAAATATAATACCAACACTCATTCCAAGAGCCCAAATAACTCCTATTAAACTGTCTGCTCTGTGTTTATAAAAGATGGTAATTATTGATAATATCAAAGCTAAAATTAAAGTAAAAATAGTGGTGGATAAAAGTATATTTATTCCAAGATATATTCCAAGCCCTATTCCTCCAAAACTTCCATGGGCAATGCTTCCTGTAATAGAGGTTGCTTTATTTATTACAATCAAACTTCCTATTATCCCGATAGCTATACTTAAAAAAAGTCCTGCATAAACAGAGTTGCTTATTAAATCCCACATTCATCTTCCTTTAAAAAATCAATTAACTCGACTTCACAAAAATGTTTGTCTTTTGGAATATTTAGTTTAGGTCCTTCGTGAATTACAGCTTTTTTATGTATATATGCTATTTTATCTACTTTTCTTAAAAGAATTTTTATATCGTGACTTACAACGATTCGTGTAATGTCTAAATTTTCGATTAAGTCTAATATCTCTTTTTGTCCTTTTGGATCAATTGCACTTGTTGGTTCATCCATCATAACGATTTTAGGTTCACTCACAAGAGCTCTTGCTATAAGTACCTTTTGTCTTTGACCACCTGAGAGGTCTTTGATTTTTCTGTCTTTAAATTTTTCTATTTTTAGCTCTTTAAGTATTTTAATTGCTTTTTCTTTGTCTTTTTTTGAGTAGAAGAATTTTCCTTTTTGAAGTCTTCCCTGAAGTACTATATCAAATACAGTTATTGGGATATCTAGTGAAAAATTGGTATGCTGAGGAACATATCCTATAAGGGTTCTGTTTTCTTTTGGTGATTTATCGTATATTTTAACTTCTCCTTTGGTTGGTTTTAAAAAACCTAGTAGTATTCTTAAAAGAGTTGTTTTCCCACCTCCGTTTGGTCCTATTATTGTCATAAATTCTTTGTCTTTAAGAGTAAAGTTTATATCTTCTAATACCCATTCATTTTCATATTTAAAATAAAGGTGTTTTACTTCAACTGCATTCATTTAAGAGCCTTTATAAGCTCTTTTATCGTATTTCTTGGGTCTTCTTTTAAAGGGGAGATTACTGCTACTTTTGCTCCTATTTTAGAGGCTACTATTTTTGCGTATTTAGTAGGAAATTCAGGTGAGATTATAACGGTTTTTACACCGTTTTGTTTAGCAGTTTTTATAATTTTTGCCAAATATGCAAAACTTGGGGATTTTCCTTCTTTTTGAATGGCAATTTCTTTTATTAAAAAGTCTTTTGCAAAATAGTAAAAAGATGGGTGAAATGTTATGAAAGCTTTTTGTCTTATGTTAAAACCTTCTTTTTCAAGCAGATTTAAAGAATTGACAAATTCGTTGTAATTTTTAATATAAAAATCTTTGTTTTTTGAATCTTTTTTAATTAAAGTATTTAAAACAACTTTTGCTTGAAGCATTAAAAGTGCAGGACTTAGCCAAATGTGAGGATTGTTGTTTTCTTTTTTTATCCATTTTCCAAAATCAACTACTTCAATGGACGGATTTATTTCTTTAATTTTACTTAAGTATTTTTTATCAAACGGTACTCCTATTGTAAAATATATCTGAGAGTTTTTAACAGCTTTAAGCTGTGAAAAGTTTGGTGAATATGTAGCTGGGGAATTTCCTGGAGGAACCATTACATTAATTTTAACTTTGTCTTTTGCAATTGCTTTAATTACCCCTTTTTGAGGAAGAATTGTAACGCTTATATTCAAAGCAAAAAGAGGCAGGCTAATTATTAAAATTATCAGTTTTTTTACACTCATTGCATATTCCTTTTAATTTAATATCAATTTCATTTGTTTCATTTTCTGTATATCTTAAAAGAGCTATAACATCTTCAGCTTTTAATGGTTTTAAACAAAATATTTTTTTACAGATTTTACATTCAAAATGAGGATGTATTGGATTGTGAATTTTACAATTAAGCTCGTAAAACCCTATGCCTTCACTGTTTTTTATTTCTCTTATAGTCTCTTTTTTTATAAGGTTTTTTAAGTTTCTATAAATTGTTGTTTTATCTACTAAAAGAGCCTTTTGCAACTCTTTTGCACTCATTATTCCGTTTTCACTTAATAATAATGCTATTGAATATTCGGTTTTTTTTAAATTAAGTATTTTTTCGCACATATTGATATTATATCAAAAAAATGCAACTAAGTTGTAAAATATAAAATAATAAAAAAAATGT
>JAMOTU010000112.1 GCA_027062165.1 Candidatus Altimarinota bacterium | reverse complement strand
CTCATCTTCATCATAGGTTACAAAATTTTTGATGGACAAGATGAGAAGTCAAAGTTTTTGTTTTATGATGGTCAATTTTTTGGATGATTTTGTTGATTTTGCAAGGAACTAATACTGTTTGAAAGTTAATAATTGCTGGACTTATGGCTATAGTATTTTTTGGAGTAAATATTTATTTGTATTTGATTAAAAAGAAAAAGGTTGAATTTTTGCCTGAGAGACTGAAGGAGTAGATTTTATAAATGATTTATAATTATAATTTCGTAATGAACTATTTAAAAATAAGTTTAAAGTTGTTTGGTTGAATTTTCATTTTTTTGGCTTTTATAAGTTTATATTTATTTTTTCTTTTTAGAATTACTTACAAAAATGAAAATAAAGAAAAGATTTATTATGTTAGTTTTGGTTTAGAAAATAGATTATATATTAGTTGAATTCAGTTTTTTGCTCAAGCACCTTTGTGAACTAGGCAAAATTGGAAAATTCATAATCTTTCTTGTGAGGAGGCAACGATTTGACTCTATATTTGATGGTTGAAAAAGATTAAATTTGATAAATTTTCTTTTGATAAGTTTTTGAAGAGGTTTGTAAAATGGGAGATACATAAATTTTGATATCAACCTACACTTTCTTGAAAACTGATGGTTAAAGTGATAAACGAGTATTTTACAGGAGTAAAAGCAAATCTTGTAGAAAATTTGAATGAAACAAAAATTTCTTGGATTTTATGAGAAGGTAGCCCTATAATAATAGGTATTTCAGCAAAGTATTTAAATAATCCTTATTATCATTGGAAAAGATATCATACTTTACTTATTGTTTGAGAAACTTCAAAGTTTTATATAATTAAAGATGTATGAACTAAAAGAGGTAATGATTGGTATTATCCTAAGGATTTAATTTTATATGCTATTAGGCAGATTTGAGCTTGGTGAGTTATTATAAAAAAGAAAGAAAATTGTTCAAATATTAATATTATTGCTAATAAACAGAATAATTTGATATATCCTACTGTTTTGTTGAAAAATTTTTATGATGATTTAATTTATAGTAAGTTTAATTGAAAATTTATTGATTTACCAAAAGATATTAAATGATGAATTATATCTCATCATCTTCTTGTGGCTCCACTTTTCGATAATTATTTTAGACTTTTAAAGCAAGTAAGGCCTAATATTAACCTTTTTATTATTTGATGAACTAATCATTTTGATTTTAGCGATCAAATTTGGACTACAAATTTAGATTTTTGGACTCCTTATTGAATTTTAAAAACTTCTGGTTTAGTTAAAGATTTAGTAAAAAATTGAATTTTAAGATATAATAATCAACTGTTTAAAAGAGAACATTCCATTTTTACATTAGCTCCGTTTATTAAAAAGTATTATCCTGATGCTAAAATTTTACCTTTTATTGTAAATAATGAGGTTAGTAAAGATAAATTAGAAAAATTAAAGAATGGTTTAGTCCCTATTTTGAAAAATAATGATGACGTATTTTATTTGCAATCAACTGATTTTTCACATTATATTCCTGACGATTTTAGAGAGTTTTATGATTTATATTCCCAAAATATATTAAATGATTGGGATATGGGAAGAGTTTTCAATATGTGGATTGATGGAAGAAAATTAATGTTTTTAACGATGAAGCTTCTAGGAAGTTTAGGATATAGAAAAAATTATACACTATTTAACATTTCATCAAATCAATATTTATGAATAAAAAACATTCAAAATACTTCTTATTTTTTTTCATATATTTGAAAATGACAAAATAAACAAAAATCAGAACAAATTTCTTTACTTTTTTGAGGGGATATAATTTTAAATTTTTTATCTTCTTTTATAGGAGAATGTAATTTATGAACAATTTTATGTTTTCAAAATTTTAGAACTGGGGATCAAAATGAATCTCCTGAAGATTATTTTTTCAAATGATTTGATTTGTTAGTTTTTAATATGGAATGAAATTTTTGAATTTGAACTTATGAAAAAGATATTAAGTGATGACCAATATTTTTTAGATATGATAAAAAGTATTTAAAGTACTTTAAAAATAAATTGAAAGCAGAAGTTTTGTTTTTTTCTAATAATCATCAAAAAGATTTTGGATTAAGTTGAATAAATTTGACTGAAAAACTAGTAAAACAATATGGTTTAAAATATGTGTGAAATTCAATTTGATTTGATCCTCAACAGAATGTATTTATTAAACAAGTTTGAAATAAAAAAGTGGTTATAATTAATTTAAATGATGTAGTTACTCCTTTACAAGATTACGATTTGAAAGAACTTGAAAAATTTGTAAAAAGAAATAAAAGTAATCCAGATACTATTGTAATTATTTTTATTCATCGAGGTAGAGAATATTTTTTAAATCCTACAGAAAGACAAATTGAGTTGTGACATAAATTTATAGATTGGGGCGCAGATTTAGTTGTAGGTAGCCATCCCCATGTAATACAGCCTTTGGAAATTTATAAATGAAAAAGGATCTATTATAGTCTTGGGAATATTACTTATGATAACGATAGACAAAAGAAAGTTATACCTGATATAGATTATGGTGTTTTTGTATGAGTTAATTTTAATAGTAGTTGAGTCAATTTTTATGAAATGCCTTATAAGATAATCCATAAAAGGCCAGTTATGCTTTGGTGAGATATTTGAAAGAAGATTTTAAATAAATATCTATATAAAAAGTTTTAAATTTTAACATTAGTTTTGTTGTGTTAGGGAATAAAAGAGTTATAATTTGAGTAGGGGGATTTTTGTTTTTATTAGTGTTGTTAACTTTGTTTTATTTAGAAAATTTAGTTTGATTTAAAGATTTTGTAGATAAATTTTTTGTAAAGATTGAAAAAAGATATGAAGAATGGCAATTAGAAAGGAAATTTAAGCAAGTAAGTGGAAAATTTGTGGTTATAAATAGTTTTTCTGATCAAAATGAAGTTGATTTATCTAATGAAAAAATTTTGGATTTGGTTTTACATAAAAAATGTGATGTTGTAGTTAAAAATTATTTAAAAAGAAATGTAAAAAGTGTCTATAATTTGTATAGTTATAAAATACAAGATTGTTGAAAGAAAGGAAATTTTTATATAATAAAATGAATTTATAAAGCCGTAGAAGATTCTCAATTATCCTGAGATAATATACTTTGTAGTTTTAAAGGTGTTAATTATTTTTTGAAAACAGGGGATATAAATATTTGTGTTTACAAAACTTTTGATGGTTCAATTTTTAAATGTAATTTTAAGTTTGTTAAACTTTTGAGAGATAATTTTTATATTTTGCAGTTTGACAATGACTTTGAAAATGTTTATTATCTTACAAGCAGTAATTATGGCTATAATTGACTTGTAAAAGTTTCTCATTTGAGAAAAAAGTTTAATAATAGTAAAATAGGTCTTAATGATATAAATGATTTTCTTTCTTATGCTGATATTGCTTGAAAACATCTTGAAAAAGTTAGTATTTATAAGTCTTGAAGTGTTTATGAGATTTGAATTGAGTTTAAAGGTTCTCCAGGAGGGGAAATTATTAAATTTGATACTAAAAATTTAAAAATAATTGATGAAAAATTTGTTAAATATATAGCTTGTGATAAAAAAACAGGAAAATGTTATGATGATTTTGCTGATAAAATAAAATCTTTAACTGTTGAAAATTTAATTTTTACTTGAGTAGTTAAGTGAATTTTTAGAAATTGAACAATAGTGAGCGGATATGTAGTATTAGCAAAAGCTCTTTCTTGATATTATCAAATAACCTGAGATTTAAATACTTGAGTAAATTTCTCTTTTCCTATAAAGGCAGTCAGAAAATCAGAATTTGGTAATGTTATTGTTCATTTGATTTGAAAGAATTGAGTAGATTACTCAAAGGATTTTACTTTACAATGACTTTTTTTGGTAAAAGATTTAAAAAATTGATTTTATAAAGTTTTGTGTTCTTCTTGTAAAACTATAGATTTGATGTATACTAATGATAAAATAAAAGTAGGGGATAGAAAAAATTGATTAGTTTATTATAATTTGCCTGATAATGCTAAATTGCATTTTTATTTATCTTGAGATTTACGGATTATTGGTATTACTTATAGTTGAAATAATATTTGAGAGATAATTTATCGGAATAAAAATGGAGGATTAGAGAAAAAAGAAAAGGCTAGTTATATTAAATGTCTTTCCAATTGATATTGTTATGATGAGTTTAGGCAGATTGTCAAAAATATAGAGATTAAAAAAGATTATTTTAGTTGACAAATAATTTGAAAGTTGTATCCTTGAAAGATAAAGAAGGTGGTAATTATTCCTATAGTAAATAAAGGATGTAAAATAGATACCTGAGGTTACCAGTTAAAGAAATTTAAGCCTTGAGATGAAGAGTTTAAATATAAATTTTCATTAAAGTTTAAAAATATTTGTCCAAATGGTTGAACGTTTAAGATTGATTTGATATGATTTGATTGAAAAGTTTATTCTACAAAAGTAGATGTAAATTGACCATTTGTTGATGAAAAATATAAGAAGATATCTTTTGTAAAGTTTGAAAAACTCAAATGTATATCCAAATATCAATATCCGGATCCAGATGAAGGGGAGTGTTACAAACGAGTTTTATGATATTTTGATATAGGTTATAAAAAACTTTATTTAATAAAGTTGATAGAAGAGTTTCCAGGAGGTCGGTGGGAAGGTAAATTGTATTTATCTGGAAATAACAATGAGGACTTTTCTGATTTAACAGATTTTGTATTGAATTATTATTTTGATTTAAATAAATATAAATGAATTTTTGAAGTTTCAAGTGATAAGGATATAGATATAAAATTTTATGACCCAAATATTTATTTTCCTGTTAAATGTTGTTTGACATGAGATTTTATAGTATATAAAGATAAAAATTTTTGAAAAATTTATGCAATTTCTAGAGATAAAAAGTATTTACTACCTTTAGATTTTGTTTGAAATTTAATTAATGTTACACAGTTAAAAATTAATAGTAAAATATTTTTATCTGTTGAAGGAGATATAGTTAATAGTTATGAAGTGGAATATTGACTATGAAATATTTGAAAAATATGAAAAAACTGTAGTATTTATGAGGAAGGTAATACTGCTTGTATGTATGTTGATGCTAGTTGTGTAATAAAAAATTCTAATTTAAACTATTGAATTTTCTCTTGATATATTGTGAGAGTTAATTTTTCTTCCTCTGAGACGCAGGTTAAATTTGATAATTGACAAGATTGGTGAAATTATACTATTTGGCTAGGATATGATGATCTAGGAAGATGTTTTATAACAGCAAATTTATCTAAATCAGAATTAAAGAAAGTATGAGAATGGGCTTGATATCCTGTTTATGAGTTAAAGGATCCTAATCATCCTATTTTGAAAGAATTTTATTGTGATCGTTTGTATTATGATTGAAAAGATGAATTAAAAAATACTATTAAATGTAAAATTGACGATAAGAGATATAAAAATTTTATTCAATCACATCCAATATTGTTCTGGAAAGATCCTTTCGGTAGATATATTAGAATGGTTAAAATGGAGTATATGCCACAAGCAGAAAAAGCAAAACCAGTGATTTATCTTTATCCAACTAAAAAACAGAAAGTATTTGTTAAAATTTGATTAAATTGAAAGTTTTTAAAGACTATTCCAGAATATAGCAGTTGATGGAAAGTTACAGCTTATCCTGATGGAAAAATTATTGTTGGAGGGAAAATTTATCCTTATCTTTATCGGGACGGAATAGATTATAATTATATTCCTCCTTCACGCTGATTTGTAGTAGAAAATAAAAAGGAGAAAATAAAACAGTTATTAGAAAATGTTTTGAAACAAGTTTGATTAAATGATAAAGAAATAGAAGATTTTACTGAATATTGGCTATCTTATTTAACAAAGATTAAGGAGCCTTATATTTTTATTTGATTTAAATTTAACGATAGTTTGAATAGAGAAACTCCACTTTATATAGATCCAAAACCTGATACTATTATTAGAATTTTTATGGATTATAGATGATTAGATAAAAAGATTAAAGTAAAACAACCTATTTTAAAAAAGACAGAAAGAAGATGATTTGTAGTGGTAGAGTGGGGTGGGAGAAGGAGATAGATATTGTAACTCGAATAGCTTTTAAAATTTAAAAGTATAAAAATATAAGAATGGAATTAATAGTTTTTATTATCTTTTTGACATATTTTTATTGGTTATCTTTTAAGGTATTTAAAAATCTATCAGAAAATAAAAATTCAAAAGAATTGTTTAGTAAAATTTTGAAAACAGCAGGGAAACTTGCTATCTGATTGTTGTTTTTATTTTTGTTAAAAGAAATTATATTTTTAGGTTTGGTGAAAATAAATTCTTATCAAGTAATACCTGCTATTAAAAGGTCTTTTATTGCTTGGGATATAGTGATTGTGATATCTATTATATTAGTTTTTATAATTTTTATGCCTTTTTTTTTATTTGGTGCTTCTTTGTCAAAACAATATTATCAGAGATTTTTATTGATTGTTTTAACTACTTTTATACTTACTATTTATTTTTATGATATGGTAGTTTTTTATCAAAAGATTTTTCCAGTAATTGCTGATTATTGTTTTCCTTGATCTAAACTTAATTTTGTATGTAAAGTATTAGGTTTATTTGTAGGTTTAATTAAAGGTTTAGAGTGGATATTAATAGTTTTATATTTTTTAATGTGGAATATTTTAGCTTATTTTGTTTGAGTTAAAACTGGATTTAAAAGATTCTCTAAATATTTGATTACAATTAGCATAGCTGAGTTAGTAGTTTATTTCTTTATTTGATTAATTGATAGATATATTTATACTATTCCTGAGGAATTGATAATTGTATTAAATGTTTTTTCTTTGTTTTTTTTAGTAATTTGGGTTTTATGACCAGGTTATTTTTTGTTTAAGAGAAGAGAAAAAAATTAATTAAAAATAGAAAATTAATTTAGTTTGTAATATCATACTGGCGAATGTGATGCAGATCGGTTGGGCATTTGTAGAATATTTTTAAATTAAAAAGAAATTAGATAAAAATGAGGTCTTTTTATGCTGGTGCTTTTTTTAATTCGGAAAAAAACAAATAGTGTATTACTTCATTTAAGGGATAATAAAACTAAACATAATTGATTATTTTAATGAAGAGTTTCAAACTTATAGATATGTATTTTTTAAAAATATAATCTAACAGAAAAGGTTAGAGAAGATTTGCTGTATTTTATATAAATTAAGAATAAAATTTTAAATGTTAATCATTAAATTTTTATTTATTATTTTTTCTTTAGGAAATCAAATCGTAAATGTAAATATCAGTTTAACTTATCAAAATTTTGAAAGATATATACAAAATAATTTGAATTCTCCCATTTTTCAAAATCGATATAAACAAAATTTATTTCAACTTGCTAAAATTAATATACATTCTGGTTGTGATAAAAAAGTTTTTAATTTACCTTTGAAAAATTATTTTTCTTCTTGAGATAAAATTTTTGGCTATTTCTTTAGATG
>JAMOTU010000111.1 GCA_027062165.1 Candidatus Altimarinota bacterium | reverse complement strand
TTAACTTCTATCACTCTATCAGGATACAAAAACTCTTCTATATAATCCCAACTCACTCCCTTTTGCTTTAAAAAATCATATACATTCATTATCTGTTTTTTTGCATTCTCATATGGATTTATCATTTCAAATTCAATTAAACTAATAAATAATTATCTTCTGATAATCTTCTGAATTCATCTTCTGACAATTCCTTGTTATAACAATTCATTTATCCATTTTTTCATTTTTTCATTCGCAGCATCAGAAGGCGCTTCTAAAAATGATATAACAAATTTATCATCTAATTCAGCAATTCATATAGATCTAGGTTTTAACGCTAATGCCAAAGGTCAAGAAATTTTGCTTCCAAAACAAAATACAACCATTTTTGCTCCTTTTATTCCTTCCGCTATATTTCAATTAAAACTTTTAGTATGCTCTAAATGATCAAACACTCAAATCAATTTAGCTATAGGATCCTCCTCAATTTTTTTAACAAAATGATTTACTACTTCATCTAAAGATTTATTTAGTTTAGATTTTTCAATTTCTATTTTCCAAACAGGATACTTGTCTTTTAATATCATTCTTTCCATTATTATGCTTTAATTAAAATATAAAACTTTTTCTTCAGAACTTCCTCAGAGTTTCTTTAGAAATTCTATTTATATAGATTATGAAATATATTTAATTTTATTTATTTTTCAATTTCTTCAGTGGAATATTCCATCAAAATATCCATAACTATTCACACCACAAAAGCCAAAACAAAAATAACTAAATTAAATACTATTGTATATTTAATCCCAAAAAAAGATATCATCATTACCAATAAAGGCAGTTTAATCGCTCTTGCATAAATAAAAGCAGCAATGTGGCCATATGTTAAACCTTTGTCTTTTAAATTTTTTAATAAAGGATACCACAAATAAACTGGTCAAGAACTCAAAATACCACCAATTATTGAAAAAAATAACTTTTTAAACCGACTTCATTTTTCAAAAAAATTTCTTAAAAAATCCTTATCTATTAAAAGATTAAAAACGAAAATAAGAAAATAAACTAAAAAGATTATCGGCAATATCTTAACCAATGTCTTTAAAAAATATAATCCAACTTGCTTACCCCACAAAGGATTTAAAAGAGTCAAAAATGAATAAACTATTAGTACCAAAAATAAGAAAATCCAATTAAATCAGTACTTATCTAAAAATTTCCTAAAAACAGACATAACTTCAAGTTAAAATAATAAACTATTATCAATTTTTATTGTCTGTGATTGTCAAACTATATCTTCAGACCTCCCCTCACTCTTCAGACCTCTAATCCTCTACATCAACAAATAAACTATTAAACCAGCTAAAATAGCAAAAACAAAACTTACTAAATTTCTCAAAATAGCAAACTTTCTTCAAAAAAAATAAATTTCAGCAGGAATTTGCAAAAATCATACTGTTACCCAAGCAACTAAAAAAGTAGTGATTACTATAATCTTTTCTTGTAAATTTCAAATTTGAGAAGCTATTATATAACTATTAATTGGATTTCAAGCAGCAATACTTCCTACAAAATCAGCAATAATTACAGAAAAAAAATTATCCTTTAAATTTTGTAAACAATTAAATATAGGAGAATATTTTACCATACTTATTAATAAAAGTACTCCTACAATTATTGGGATATTTTCTTTTAGTCAGTAAAATATATTTATCAAATTTTGCTTTATATTAGTCATTTCAAAAGTTTTAAAATAACTATTAAAATTAATATTATCAAAATATATCTAACTTTATTCTGATCCAATTTATAATGCATAACCCAATTACCTAAATATCAACCTATCAAGGCACCAACACTACTTATTAATAATAAAATATAATCTACTTTTACAAAAGTCAAATAAGTTAAAAATCATACTATACAAGACAAAAATATTACAAGACTTATATTTCTAGATACAAATTTAGCATCATATCCTGATAATACTAATAAAGGCACCAAAAATAAACCTCATCATATACCTAAAAGTCAACTAAAACATCAAATAATAAAACTTCAAATCATCACAAAAATATTTGGCTTTATGTATTCTTTTCATTTTTTCTCTTTTAATTTTGATTTATAAAACATCATAAAAAGTGAGAAAGTAAGCATTACAACAAAAATAACTTTTATTACTTTAACATCTATATACTTAGATAAATAACTTCATATAATAGATCAAATCATAGTAGAAATAGCTAAATACAAACCAAATTTCAAATTTAAAACCTTTCTTTTCCAATTCATAAAAGAGGATATTCAAGTAGATACACTATTAGTAAAAAGTCATATAGCTTTAGCTACATTTAAAGGAATTCATAATAAATTTAACACAGGTACAAAAACAACAGCAAATCAAACACCTCAAAGTGAAAACAA
>JAMOTU010000110.1 GCA_027062165.1 Candidatus Altimarinota bacterium | reverse complement strand
CCCAATTCATAAATCACCATCATCTACCCCAGCCTTTTCATCTACCAAATCCTCTTCATCTTCACATTCATCTTCATCTACCCCATCATCTTCAAAAACCAAACCTTCCAAACCAATTTCAAATTCTTGATAAAAAATCTGTATTTTGTCTCCCCTGTCAGCAAGGTCCTAGTCCCCTACCAACAGGTCCTGTTCCAAATGGTCCTGTTCCATCAAATCTTGGCATCTTTATTTTAATTTTAGAATATAAAATGCATTACATTTAAAAGCAATCATAATATAATGAAATATTTTTCAAAATCAAGACAAAATGAAATATATTTCAAAACAAAAAAATTACCAGGATATATCCTGGTTTCGGAAACAATATAACATAATATAAACTAGTCAACCTCTACATTTACATCCTCTACCTCCTCTTCGTCTACTAAAATTTCTTCCAAAGAAGGCACATATAGAAAATTATTTCACATTTCATAAAATTTATAATATATTTTTTCCCAAATACTCTCTATTAGAGGTAGCAATGTATATACTAAAACAATTGGCAAAGAAAGAAAATATCAAATAGCTCCTGGATTTTGATTAATATTACTAAATTTAAACATTAATGCCAACAAAAACAAAACTAAGAAAAATCCCACACTATATCATATTAAAAACTCTGCTGAATAATTTGGATTCGATATTACATCATACATTAACAGACTAACAAAAGTAGAAAACAATATATGAAACATCAAAATAAAAAAAAGTACTTCAATGTTATCATAAAAAACCAAATACAAAATTACTGCAAAAATAAATATAAAAGAATTTACTATCAACGACAAAGATATCATTTTTCAAAAATCATAGTATCTATTAGAAAATGTAAAATTGTAAATTGCTCCCATCATCAAAGTTCAAAAAAAACTGCCTATAAATCAAATAACTGACATAATAACAGCTATCATTGGATTAACAGTCTGAGGTCATCAAGCTACAGAATTTAAACCTGCTAAAGCATCTTTAAAAATATCTCAAGTAGCATAATAAATAACAAATACAATAATTGCTGTTATCACAGATATTATCAAACCTCCGATAGTCTTTACTACAATCTCACCTCAAGTAGGATTAAAAGGTTTATTATCTATCATTATTTTAGATAAAATAAACAATATAAATTATTTGCAAGATAAACTATCTTTTATTTCATTTATGTATTTATCAACTTCATCTTCTTTTCATCATAACACTTGGATAATATATCAATATTTTCAATCATATAAATAAAACTGTCCTACATAATAAACTGGTTTCTTTTCTCACAAAAACGATTGATCTATCTTAAATTTATGAATTCATAATTTTATATCCTTTCCTTTACATTCAAAATTATCAACATTAACATATATTTGACTATACCCAATCAAATCTTTAAACTTTTCAACATTAGCCATTACAAACTCTTCCGGAGATATATGTTTATTTTTAATATATACTTTTGAAATTATTACATTAATATTTCCCTTTTTCTTTTTATAAATTTTTTCTATTTTTTTCACAATTTGCTTTTCTCACAAAATAGAAGGAGAAACACTTACCCAATCTTTAGAATCATCAGATAATTGAAACTTATAAGTATAAAAATCAACAGTCAAATAATTATTTTGTCAACATCAAGACAAAAATACTATCATAATAAAACTACAAAACAATATAATTTTCTTTAACATATCTATTATACAATATTTAGCGAATAAATAATTCCTAGAACTATTCAAATAATACCTCATATTATTAGAGCTTTAGTGTAAACTTTTTCTATTTCTTTAGAATCATCTATATTCGCTTTTAAAATCCATATATATCACAATATATAACCCAATATCAAACCTGTTAAAAATAAATAAGCCGGCATTAAAATTTTTCAAATTAAGAAAAATTTTTCTTTAGGAAAAACATAAAGCCCTCTTAAAAAAAACAAACCTATCAAAATTGAAAAAAAGAAATAAAATCCCTTTAAAATCTCGAACAAAACAACCATTTTATTATATTTAAATTTAAATTTCTCTTTTTAGTTGAATTCTACCTTCATCATCTATTTTAATAACTTTTACTCTTATCTTATCTCCTATCTTAAATTGCATTCTTGGATCAGCTATAAATCAAGGTCACAAATTAGAAACATGACATAATCACAATTTATTTTTCCCTAATTTCACAAATACTCAATATGGCTCTACTCTAACTATTTCACCCTCTATTACATCTCATTCTTGCGGTTGCCAACTAACTTGTCTTATAAGTTTTAAAGCTTCTTCTCAAGATTTTTGATCTCTAGCAGTAATTATAGTTGTTCAATCATCCTTAAAATCAATTTTTACTCAAGTCTGCTTGATAATTTCTTGAATAGTAGCTCAACCAGGTCATATAACATCTCTTATCTGTGTAGGTGTAAGTTTTATTTTTATCATTTGAGGAGCATAAACACTTACTTGACCCCTTGGCTCAGATATAGTCTGAAGCATAAAATCCAAAATCTGTAATCTAGCCTTGTTAGCCTGCTCTATAGCCTCTTTTATTACTTCAAGTTTTAATCATTTAATTTTCATATCCATTTGAAGAGCAGTTATTCACTTTTTTGTTCAAGCAACTTTAAAATCCATATCTCCACAAAAATCTTCTACACCTTGAATATCCGTCAAAATCTTATAATTGAAATTACCTTTTTCATCATATTCTGAAACAAGCCCCATAGCAATACCACTTACAGGAGCTTTAATTGGAACTCAAGCATCCATCAATGAAAGTGTAGAAGCACAAACAGATGCCATAGAAGTAGATCCATTTGAACTCAAAACTTCTGAAACAACTCTTATAGTATAAGGAAACTCTTCCTCTGATGGTATAACTGCTTCTAAAGCCCTCTCTGCCAACCTTCAATGTCCTATTTCACGTCTATTCGGTGCTCTAGTAGGTCTAGCTTCTCCTGTAGAAAATGGAGGCATATTATAATGATGCATAAATCTCTTCTCTTCTTCATCATATTCCATAGTATCCAAAAGCATTACATCACCTGGTGCACCCAAAGTAGTTATTGATAAAACCTGTGTTTCTCATCTTTGAAATAATCAACTTCAATGAACTCTTGGTACCAATCAAACTTCTGTATACAAAGGTCTTATCTCATCTAACTTTCTTCAATCTACTCTTTTATTTTCTTTTAAAATTTTTTGTCTTACGAATTCCTTAACTACTTTAAACAATGCCATTTTAAGCTTAGATTCCGTAAATACTTCATCTTCTGGATCTTCTAATCTTTCCTTGGCAGCCTCAAAAACTTCTTCTTCAAATTTTTCATAGAGATTCCAAAAAGTTTTTTTATCCGTATTCATTAAAAATTCTAATTTTGGATCTACGATTTGTTTTACAAAAGCTATCAAATCCTCTGAAGGTTTATTAATCACTATCTCTTGTTGCTTAATATCAAACTGGGATAAAAACTCTTTTTGCCACTTACAAACTTTTTTTATTTCCTCTTGTGCTATTTCAAATGCACCCATTAGAATATCAGTAGATATCTCCTTAGCTCAACACTCTACCATAGTAATAGTATCCTCTGTTCAAGCTATTACTAAATCTAAAACTCCATTTTCTATATCTTCATAAGTAGGATTTATAATATATTGCCCATCTTTATATCATATTCTAACAGCTCCTATTGGTCACTGGATTGGAATACCTCCTAGCATTATAGCTAAAGAAGCGCCTATAATGGCAGGAACACCTGGGCTATTTTCTCTATCTACAGAAAGAGGTGTAATAGTAACTACCACATCATTTACCATACCTTCTGGAAACATAGGCCTTATAGGTCTATCTGTTAATCTTGCCCGTAAAATAGCGTGCTCATGAGGTTTTCACTCTCTCTTTTGATAAGGATTTCATCCTATCTTTCATCCTGCATAATAAGATTCTCTAAAATCAATAGTTAAAGGCATAAAATCTTTATTAGGATCAGGTTTTTTATTCATAACAGCGGTTACTAGAAGCTGAGTATCTCCCAATCTAACTACCACCGAACCGTCTGCCTGTGGTGCTAATTTTCCAGATTTAAATTCTAATTTTTTTCAATCCCATAAAGTAGAAAATGTTTTCTCTTCTATATTTAGTTTTTTGATCATACTTAATCTTCTTTAATCTTTTTAAATCTTCTGTTATCTTAATTATTAATCAAATAAAGTCAAGGATAGATTTATATTGATTTTTTTAAATTTTTAAATATATTTCAACATACATTGAAATATTAACAACAAAATAATGCAAGAAATAACAAAATTATTTAAAATTTTATCTGATCCAAATAGATTAGAAATTTTTAAAATTATTCTTCAAAAGAAAAAAAGCTGTGTATGTGATATAGCAAAAATAACCAAACTTAAAAGAAATCTTATATCTCATCATCTTAAAACATTAGAAAAAGCAAACTTAATCAAACACTCAAAAGTTGGAAGAAACGTTTATTACTACATTAACGAAGACTATATAACTTATATTAAAAATTTAATTTGTAACTTTTTTGACAATGAAAAAAATTTTTAAATTTTTAATAATATCTTTATTAATTGTAAGTTTCAATTTTTCCGACTATATCCTATTTTATGGCAAGTGATGTCCTCATTGTGCAAAAGTAGAAGAATACATCTCTTCTCACAACCTAGCTAATAAAATCAAACAGGTAGAAGTATATTTTTCAGAAACTGGTAAGAATCTATTTATAAAGACTCTAAGACAATTAAATCTCAATCCATTACAAACAGGAGTTCCCTTTCTTTATATATCCCACGAAAACAAATATATAGAAGGAGATAAATCTATTATCAATTTCTTAAAAAATCATAAAATAGAAAATTATACAGATACTAACCAATGATGCTCTATTAATCAACCTTGTAACGAACCTACTAATGAAAAAAACAACCAAAATGTTGTCAAAAATTATGATATTTTCCATATATTACGAATTTTAATTTTAACAGCATTTACTGATAGTATAAACCCTTGTG
>JAMOTU010000109.1 GCA_027062165.1 Candidatus Altimarinota bacterium | reverse complement strand
GATTTTACTCAGATTGTCTCTTTTTCTGCACTTCAGTGGGCTAAAGATTTAGATTTTGTTTTTAAAGAGATTAAAAATTTAAATAAAGATTTTTTACTTGTTTTATTTACTTCAAATACTTTTAAAAAATTGCATACTTTTTTAAATGTAAATTCTCCTATTTATTCAAAAGAAGAAATTTTAAAAAGTGCTGAGGTATTAGAGCCTGAGGTTGAAGTTTTAAAGTATGAAATGAGTTTCTCATCTGCTAAAGAGATGTTAGAATATATTAAATTCTCAGGTGTAAAAGGGAATGTTTTTGTAAATCCTTTAAGGCTTAAAAAGTTTTTAAGGGAGTTTCCTTTTGATAGCCTTGAATTTGAGATTATTGTTTTGAGAAAAAACAGTTAATTTATTATTTTATCAAACTTAGCAAAGAATAGTTTCTTTATAATTTTTAATTTAGAGGGAGAGGTTCACATTAAAAGAGCCGATTTTTTCTGATATTTCGCTAATTAAATTAATAATTTCAGAAGTTATTTCAAATGGTGGGGTATACATTTGTGTCCTCATTTTTAGTTATAGAAATTTCATTTAATAAAACTTTTTTCATTTCTTCTAAATTTTTTTCTAAATCAATATTTCGTTTTGTTCTATTTATTACTGCATCTTTTTGAAAATATTTATTAATAAAATTTTTATCCAATAAACTTTCTAAATCTTCAAAATATACCGGTGTTATTTTTTTTATATTTTCATATTCTGTAATAATTAATGCTTTAATTTTTACTGAATCTAATAATTTTAACAATTCTTTATCTCCGCTAAACAAAAATGGTATATAAGCATCTACTTGTATATTTTGTCTGACTTTTTTTAAACTTGAAAAATATTCTAAATTTCTAATTAATAATAAATCATATGCTAAATTTTCTATATTTTTTATTAATTTAGATTCACTAATATTAGTTTGAGTTTTTTGACTAAAGAAGTTAAATACAGGTTTTTCTTTATTAAAAAATTTAATTGCATATATAAATTCTCTTAACATAAATTGTCCGATTTTACTATCAAATAACTCCATCATATATTCTATTTTTTCTTCTTTTTTAGAAAAATGAAAATTTGCATAAATTAATCCCATTATGAATATTTGTAGTCTTAAAAGATTGTCTTTAAATTCTTGAAAAGAAGATTCATGAGATTTTATATTTCTATATAAGCGGTCAAGTTCAATTAACCAAAATCCTTTTCCTTTATCTGGATGAATGAATTTAATTAATTCAAAAATATTTTTATAAATATATTCATTTGTAAAAAAAGAATCTCCAAACTTTAAATAATTTTCAAAAATATATGGGTTAAAATCCCAATTATTTTCTTTTACTTGAATAAATGCTTCTTTAAAACATTTATTATTAGTATTTTGATATAAAATATAACTTACAATATTTACATCAAAACTTATAGTATAATCTAATTTAATTTTTGAATATCCATATGTTGACATGTCATTTAAAATATTATTATCAATAAATTTTAATCTTAAATCAGGAAACAAGCCTTTCACACATTTTTTTAATGAATACAAAAATTTTAAATTTTCTATTTCAGAAAATTTTTCATCCCACAGAATAATTTGTGTATTAAATTTATCATCTTGATAATAACTTTTTAGATAATTTAGTAATTTTTTATTTGATAATATCGTAATATTATAAACTAATTCACTTATTGTTTGATAATACATTTTCAACCTTATTTTCTATTTCAGATATTTTATCTTCGTATTTTTCTTTATATTCTTCAAGTAATAATTTTAAATTTTTCCACAATAGTTTATCTATTTTTTCAAAAGAATTTAAAATATCTAATACTTCATCTATTTTTTCCTCACCAAGTTTTTTTATTAAAACATTTTTGATACATTGTGAATAATTTTCTTTTGCTAATTCTTTTAAAATTTCAATATCATTTTCGAATTTTTTAATTAACTCATTTTCACAGATATAATCAAAAGATAAATTTTTGAGTGTAATTGATAATTTTTCAAAACTTTCAAAATCTTCTTTTAATAGCTCAATTAGCGCATTTTTTAAAATTTCTTTATCTAAAATTTTGTCAAAAAACCATTTAATTTCATTATTATACTGTTTTAAAAGTTCTATGAGTTTATTTTTTATTTGCTCATTGTATTTTTTTAAAATTTCTTTACTTTTTATATAACTTAAATAAATTTTTAATAAATCATTATTTAATTGTTTTTGTGACAATAAATAATCTACAAAAGGTTTTAATGTAAAGTTATATTTACTTTGCAATATAATTAAATTTGAATATAGAAAAGTTTTTAAATCTTGATATTTATTTACTAATTTTTGAATATAGTCTAATACATTTGTATTGTTATAAGTAGATTTATAAATATTTAAATAAAATTCTAATAATTTTTTTGCTTGATATTCATTTAAGTCATCTAATAAAATAATATTTTTATCATCATAATAGTTTCCAACACCTTGTCTTTTTACTTTTTTGGTTACTTTTTGTAAGTAGTTTAATTTATTTTCTATAATTTCAGATTCATATTCTATTGGTTTTAATAATTGCAATAATTTATTTAAATTTTCAATTTTATCTATTAAATCTAATATACACTTTTCTTGTGCTTCATTTTGATCTTGAAAATTATTGTCTTCATACCAATCTAATTTTTCAAAAAGTTTTTCGATTTGTTTAATGTTTAATAAATTTTTCTCTGCAAAAAACACTAATTCTTTAAATGCATCATTTTCAAATTTTTCATCTACTTTATCAATTAAATAATTTATAAATTCTTGACTTAATATATACTTTAATTTATTTTTTTCTATCCACCATTGGTCTTTATATAATGGACTTTCTGAATAATAATCATAAAAATAAATAAATGATTTTTGTAAAGATTTTATAATATTTTCATCTTCAATGTTATTAATTAAATAATCTAATCCATCATTCCAAACTTTTGGAAGTTTTTCTATATCTTCTTTATTGAAATCTTTTTTCCAAATTTCTCTATATTTTTTAATAATAGAATTTAATAAAACATCAAATCCTTTTGTATGCAATAAATTAATAAATTTAAATAAATCATCAAAATCTTCGCTATCTAAATTCTCTATTATTTTTAAAATATCTTCACTATTAAAATCACTGCCAAATTTTTTTATAAAATTTAAAGGTAATTCTTTTTTTGAATTTAATTTAATTAAATTTTTAAATCTATTTAATGCTCCACCTTTAAAAGTTTGATTCTGAATTTCTTTAACCAAATCTTCAAAAACAAATATTAATAAGTTGTTATCAATATTATTTATATCAATATCATCATAATTATGATTATTTAATTTTTCTAACACATCATTATTCATATTATAATCTCTATCAATATTTGAAATCATTTTTTCAGTGATACTTAATTCTATATTAACACTATAGCCTTTTGTTCTTTTTAAAAAATTTATAAGTTCATCATTTATTTTATCTTTGTTATTTGTCTGTTCTTGTTCCCAGTTATTTAATAATTTTGGATTGTTCTGTAATCTATTATAAAAATCAGGCCATTCTTCTCTTATTATTAACAGTTTTGCTATTAGACTTTCATAATTATTAATAAAATCTTCATTAAATTTATTTTTTAAAATATCTTTTTCAACTAATAAATTATTAATAAGTTGAATAATTCTTCTTGGATTTGTAGCATATTCTTTTGCAAAAATATCTATTGTATCTGGTTGTAAATTTAATTTATAATTGTTATTTAATTTGTTTGTATAATGAAACATATCTAAAGGTTTAAATTGTTTAATTTTTAAAGTAACATCAAAAATTTTTCTTAAAAACTCATCAACTTCTTTTTCATTCAATTTATGGTTTTCGGCTAAAAATTTTTTTAACCTTAAATCGTCAATTGGAATAATAAAAATAACATTTTCTTTTTGTAAAAAAGTTTTAATTGTAGTTAGTAATTCATATATGTTGTCATCATTACATCTATCAAGATTATCTATAACTATTACTATTTTTTCAATTTTGCCTTCTATTTTTTCTTTTACCCATTTTATAGGATTAAAATTATTTTTAAAAATACTATCTATTATTTCTTGATAAATTTCTTCGAATTGTTCTGGTGCAAACAATCTAAGATGATTAATAGTAATAGTGTTTTTATGAAATACATCTTTTCCTACAATACCAACTATTGTTGCTATAAAAGTTAAAATTACTGCTATTTCAACATTTTTAAATATTGATAAATCAATTAATACGACAATAGCTAATATAACGATTGCTATTAATTTCCAATTAATTCCTTTTGATTTTTCTAAACTTTCATTTTTATCAATGTAAAAGTTTTCAAATTTGTCTTCCATAGGAACATTTAATTGATTTGCTAATTCTTTTAAAAATATTCTTCTAAAAGAATCTCCATTATATTTCCAAGCATCATAAATTACAAATTTTATTTTCTTGTCTTTAGGATTATTTTTCACGGTATTAATAATTGAACTTTTGCCACTCCCCCATTCTCCAAATATACCTATAGTTAAAGGTCCTTTTGATTCTTCTACAATATTTTTTAATGTAACAGCGTACTTTCTTGTTTCTAATAAGTCTTCCTCATATAAATTTTGTAATTCCTTGTCTTCTATAAAATTCATCTAATTTCCTTGTTATTTAATTTATTTCTCAAAATATAAAAATCCTTATCATTAAATTTATGCTCCAATTTTTCTAATATCTTTTTTTGAGTTTGAGGTGACCAGTAAATTTTTAACTTTTCTTTTGCACGAGTAATTGCAGTATAAAAAATATTATGAGTAATTTGTTCTTCAACTTCATCGGTTATTACAATTTTTACAGAGTTATATTCTAATCCTTGAGCTTTATGGATTGATAAAGCATAAGCAATTTGGAAAGGAATAATGTCATCTTTTAATTCGTTGCTATCTTCATCTGTTGAATTAAGTCTTTTTACATAAAATTTGATAATGGAACTATTTTCTTTTGTTTCAATTAATTCTATATCACTTCCATTTATATCCATCTCAGTTAAAACTTCTTCTATTTCCACTTCAAAAATAATTTTTTCTTTTTCTCCATTTTTATACTCATAATTAATTTTTCTAATAATTCCTTTTAAATTATTATATAAAATCCCCTCAAAACCTGTTCTTCCTATTTCATTAAACAAAATAGGATCTCCAACTTTAAAAGTATAAATACCCCATTTTTCTTCTGGATTTGGATTTCCTTGTTGTAATAACATATTGATATTATTTATTCCATATAATCCATTATAGTTTAAACATAAAATAATTTCATCTTCATCCTCTCTTTTAAAGATAGATTCATTTAAACTTGATGCGTAATTATTTCTTACAATTCTTTCTTCAATATCATTATCTAAATTCCTAACCGCATTCCAAAATTCTAAAAGTTCTTTATTTTTTGTTCTACGAGTTTCACTAAGTTCAGTTACTAAATTAGGATAAAATTTTTTAAGCAAATAAAACCAGTTGCCAAATCGAATAGAGTCAATTTGATATATATCACCTACCAATACTAACAATTTAAAATTAATATTGTTCAAAATTGCTAACATATCATCATTACTTATAGTACTACATTCATCAATAATTAATATATCAACTTCTAAATTTTTTCTATTGTACTTTTTTATTGTTCCAAAAGTAGCATTGGAAACGTTACCAATTCGTCTTTTTAGATTATTTACTGCAGTATGAGTATTTGCTAAAAATAACATCTCTATATCTTGTATTCTCTCTTTAAAGAATTGTGTAATATATTCTATTAATTTAGTTTTCCCTGTTCCAGCAGAACCATAAATTAAAGCAACTTGTGAATTGTTAAACATATTCATTAAAGCCTGTTTTTTTATTGAATCATCTATAAAATTTTCTTTTTCTTTTAGCCAAGATTTTATAGCTTTATTATATCCTTTAATACCTTCTTTTGATAAATTATCTATCTTTTCTATAATTTTAATAGTATTCTCTTCATATTTAAAAATATAAATTTGACCTTTTTCTTTAATTAAATTAGCTTGAGGTTTGTGCCCATCATAAAGTTTATTATTGTATTTATTAATTAAATTATCAATATCATTAAAAGTTTTGACTTCTTTTTCACTTGTGTATATCATTCCATTAATTTCAGAATTATTTCTGATAAATCTTGCAAATAATTCATCCTTTTTATTCTCTATATCTCCTATTGAATGAAATAAGTCAATAAATTTTGGAGTATGATTAGGAGGAAAAAAACTATAAGGAATTTTTTCAAAAGGTATTACACCATATTTTAAATATAAATTAGATAATTTTTCATTTTTATTACCCCACATTTTTTTTATAATATTGTTATTCATTGTATATAACAAATATTTTAACACATTAGAACCTGATAAATTGTTTTGTATAATATATCTGCATTTATCTAATAAATTTCTTATATAAGATGTTTTAGCTTCGTTAGATAAATATGATCGAAAAAATATATATTCATTATTTTTTAAATTAACAATATCTAAAAGGTTTAAATTTTGACTTTTCATAAAATTCATTAAATTATTATATTCTTTACTTCTTGATATGTTAGCTACGTCTCCAAAAACAATATATGATAAATTATTAAATTCACAAGGTCTAATGGAAATTTCATAATCAGTAATGATTTTTATAGGTATTAATTTATCATATAACTTAATATAATCTTCTTCTATACTAAATTTAACTGCATAATTTGGCATTATTTCTTTTTTTGTAAAAGCAATAATTCTATCAAATTTGCTTGTGTAATCATTAGCTAAACGAAATGAAATTTCATAAAAAATTTCTTGATTGATAAAAAAAGGCTTTATTTTATCAATATAATATACTTCCTTAAATTGTAAAGGTTTTCTGTATGATGTAGGAATAATTATAACTTTGCTAACCTTTTCATAATATTCTTTTAAATCTTTATCTTCATTAATAATATTCTCAATTTTTTCTAATCCGTCTAAAACAAATATACCATATTCATTTTTCATTAATTTTTTAATTTTTAATAAATACTCATAATACTTAAATATTAATCTCGTGGCATTTTCCCCTACTTCTGTATAATGAGACATTGATTTTTGAAGTAACTGGTGAAAATCTCTTAAAAATTTATATTTACCTTGACAAAAGATTTGACTTTTTATTTCTTTAAAAATATTATTACTATAGAATTCTTCTTTTGCTAATTTTACTACTATAACTTCTACGAAATCCCTTAATCCTTTAAGTAAAGCACTTGAATAAAAATCAACATCATCTGGTTCAATTCTTTCTATGTTATCACATATATATTTATTATAATCTCTTAATTCTTCTTCTGTTTTTCTCATTTTAATCCTTTATTCTCACTCCTCAACGCCTCACTAACCATTTCATAAATAATATTTGCAAATAGCTTAATAGTATTAGTTTCGCTAAATAATTTCTCAGCTATTTTTTGGTGGGTATCAAAATTTTCAACGACTGCTTTTGTTACG
>JAMOTU010000108.1 GCA_027062165.1 Candidatus Altimarinota bacterium | reverse complement strand
ATAACTTACAGTATTTATTGGCTCTAGATTTAGATGATATTGTAAAAAGACAAGGAAAGAAAAAGTTAGTAGATATCATTATTCATTATGATTTTGATCAATACTCTGAAGATATATTTGATAAGATAAATAAAAAACTTTGAGAAGTTTTAACTAGGCAAGATTTCTATGAGATAAAAAGAAAGTTTAATATTTATTGTAAAAATCAGAGTAATATTGAGGATTTATATGTATGTAAGAAAGTTTTATTAGATGAGTTTTATTATTTAGTTAAAAAAATAGTTAAATATTGAGGTGAAGAATTAGGGCTTGAATTAGCTACTGTTATATTAGAATTATCAGAAGATTTGGATTTAAGACAAGTAATGGATAAAATAGATTTGACAATGGATATATTATTTAGATTCAAAGATGTTATTCGTCTAAAAAAACTAAAGATTGATGATATTTTAGATATTGACGATGAGGTTTTGTTAAATGTGGTGTATAATTTATTGTTTATTAAATCTGATATTGAAGAAAAATTAAAGGAGAAGATGAAAGATAAAAAAATAGAAAACTATACTTTGTCGGTGGTGATAGATAGATTAAATAGTTTTATTATAGAAGAAATAGATAGAAATGAAGTTCAAACAAAATCTAATTGAGATTTGCATATAACAAATAAACAAATTCAAAAAGCTTTATGAGAT
Organism: Candidatus Altimarinota bacterium; assembly: GCA_027062165.1. Taxonomy (GTDB): domain Bacteria; phylum Patescibacteriota; class Gracilibacteria; order Absconditabacterales; family Absconditicoccaceae; genus JAMOTU01. Next base: position 1,171 of record JAMOTU010000108.1, on the reverse strand, counting down.
ATTCTTGATTGAAAAAAAATAACAGCATTTACATATGAGGATGTAATAGATTTAATAAATCAATTGAAAATTAAGTGACATAACATTTCTTATAGGGAATGAGCGTGAGATCATAAATTATTTTATATTAACTGAATTTTAGTTACTGTTCCGACACATAAAAATTATAAATCTTGAACTATATATTCGATTTTTAAAAGTATAACTAAGGGAGTGTTAAATGTTTGAAAAGATAAATATTAGTACAAATTATGATCATAAATTTAATTCTATAGAGGAAGAGCTTGTGAATATTTTAAATTTTAATGGTACAAAAGATATAATAGAAAGATATATTGCTAACTTATGAATAATAAGATTAAAAGAAATTTTATTTTTTAATTGCAAAGTATCTGAAGAAGATATTGATAAATTGCCTTTTAAAGATGTAAAGGTTTTGATAAATACTATATTAGGTAAAGATTATTTTAATAGTTGAGAAGTTAATAATGAAAGCATTGAGAGTATTTTGAATAATTTAATGAGAAAAGGATTTAAAATAGAATTTTTAAGATCAAAATGATCTCATAAAATATATAGATGTCCTTATGCTAATATTAAAATTAACAGTTCTAAAAATAAGATAGCTTATAAAACAAGGCAATTTATTTTGAAAACTATCGCTGTGTGTATAATATTTGGTATTATTAAGTTTAGTATTAAAACCGTCTAATTCAATTTTTATTTGGATTTTCAGGTGAAATTTGAGTTTCTGAAAAATCTATATTAAATATTTTTAACAGTTCATTAATTTTATTTGTTTTTCATTGGAAAAAGAGTTCGTTATTTTCTAATTTTGTTTTTAGTCAAAGTTTTTCTAATTTGTTTTGTATATCTTTTAATGTTTGTATATTATCGTAGGTTACATTTCATTTAACGAAATTTCAGTTTATTTCTATTTCATAGTGAAATTTTTTTCAGTTTATTATTTGTGTATTCGAAAAATGTAAATAGTTTCATCATTTGGGAGTGATATTAATTTCAAATCTATTTGAAAAATTTTTATCTAGTTGAGAAAATAATTGATTCATTTGTTCTTCAAATTTTTTTATTTCTTCAAATGGGTCTTCATTGTTGTCTATTTGAGGCAAATAGAATAAATCTTTAGGAATTTGTGTAAATTTTTTTTCAT
>JAMOTU010000107.1 GCA_027062165.1 Candidatus Altimarinota bacterium | reverse complement strand
ACTCTTGCTCAAATAGGTTTGGAGCTTACGGATCCTATTAATGCTCCTGCAGATGCTTATAAAGATTCAAATGGTCACGTTATTCCGGGTAGTTTATACTTTGATAAAGATAAATTTGAGGAAATTATGTCAAAAAATCCAGATGCTGTAGTTACTCTTCTTGCAGGTACTCCAGATGGGAAAATAAAAGGAGTAATGGATAATTTGTATGATTATATCTTTAATTTAACATTACCAGCAGGACCTTTCTATTGGGAAGCTATGATATCTAAAAAGAAAATTCAATATTTTCAAAATCAAATTTATAACTATCAGCAAATGCTTTGGCAAGAGTTTACATCATTAGTTTTAAGATTTTCCCTAACAGAGGGATATATTGCACAACTTCAAGCTATGTCTCAATCTTTAAGTGCAGCTCAAAGTGGAATGAATACTAATCCTCTCTTATTTTAAGAAGATTTAAAATTGGGATATATATTGTCGAAAATTATAATATGTACGAATATAATATTTATGAAAATAAATATCTCAGGGAGGCGAGTTTAATATGCACAATAATCCTTATTTACAAACAGAAGCTGAAACCTTAAGTCCGGGTCAATTATTATTGAGGGCTTATCAAGATATTTTTGATGCTCTTTCAGAAGCAAAAAAAGCTATAAATGAAAATGATGTTGTTACAAAGGCGAAAATGATATCAAAAATAGATAGAATTATTTCAATCTTGCAAGCAGCTTTGGACTTTGAAAATGGAGGAGAAATAGCTAAAAATTTAGATTATTTATACAATGCAAGTAAGCATTGGCTTTTAAAAGCTAATTTAGAAAACAAAGTGGAATACTTGGAACATGTAGAAGAAATTTTAAGACCTTTATATGAAGCATGGGAAGAAGTAGTAAAAAAAGAAGAGAATTCGGCAGGAAACAATGAAGTTTAAGGATATATATGAGAAACATAAAAAGGTTCTAGAAAAGGAAAATCCCTCATTAGAGGAATTAAGAGAAATTTTTTCTGAAATAAAGAACGTAAATTTAAATGATTTAACGAAAGAGGACAAAATTTTTATCGATAATCTAATGAATTTAGCTAAAGATTTAAGACAAAAGCTTCTATATCAAATTCAACAGCATATTCAAAAAAGAAAGGCCATTAAGGAGTATTTAGATGGAGGGATATATACATCCAGCTATAGAAATAAAGTTTGAGACAAAGCAAAAAAAGGTAAAAGAAAGGATTATTCAAAGATTTAAAAAGAATTTAAAGTTTTTCAAAAAAAATTTACCAGAGTTCTACGATGATATTTTGGGATATAGCGATAAAAAGAAAGTAATATTAAGGGTTTTTGATAATGATTATGATTTAATTTTTAATAAATCTTCCATATATCCGAAAGGTGCAAGAAATTATAAAATTTTATATGAAAGGATAGAAAACGTTATAGATATTTTTAATGATATAAAAAGTATTCCTTGGGAAATCCATAAGAAAGTAGTTATAAATCCTTTATTGAAATGGCAAAAATATTTAAAAAAAGAAAATTTAGATAAAAATGTTTTTGGTATTTTTTGCTTATTTGGTTTAGGTCTTGGATTATATTTGGAAGATTTTATAAAAAATAATGAAATAAAAGAACTTGTTATATTTGAAGATGAATATCCAATCTTTATAGCCTCATTATATACCATTGACTGGGAAAAAATTTATAAACTCCAAAGAAGAAAAGGGAACCTTAAATTAGTTATAAAAAAAATAGATACAGAGGATGCTTACGGACTTTTTACTGATCTTTTGCATTTGATATTTGAAAAAAATTTGTACCTGGCCTATGTTACAGGAATAGGTATTCACTATAAACATCCAACTTT
>JAMOTU010000106.1 GCA_027062165.1 Candidatus Altimarinota bacterium | reverse complement strand
TGCAAAACAATTAAATGTAACTGAAAGAACAATTTTAAACGACATAAAAGAATTGCAACTAGCTCATGAGATAATATCTCCTAAAAAAGGATATTACAAATTAAAAGAAATTCCTAAATTTATGCAACAAGAGATAAAAGAGATGTTAGAAAGTCTTATCTATTCAATTGCATATCACTCTTTTAAAGGATTTGAACAAGAGATAAAAGGTTTATATAGTAATGAATTTCTGGTTGAATTTGACACCGAACTTGAAGCAATCAGGGATATTGAACTTTTTAAAGAGCTTTTGCAATCGGTAAAATGGAACTATTCTCTTGAAATAATTTATGAAGGAAACAAAAAAACAATTCATCCTATAAAAATTGCAAATTATCAGTATTACTGGTATCTAATTGCGATAGATTTAATTGAAAACAGAATTAAAACATTTCTTATAAATAAAATTGAAGCTCTTTATATGCTTTATGAAAACTTATACGGAGATACTTCAAAAATAAAACAAAGTCTAAAGAAAACACCTTGGATAAAAGAAGAAGTGAAAACGGTTGAACTGAAAATTTATCCACCTTACCTTGAACCGGTTATGAGACGCACGCCTATAAACTGTGAAATATCAGAAAAAAACGATGAATTTGTTTTGATTAAGCTGTATTACTATACCGAAGAGGAAGCTATGAATTTTATTAAAAGATATATTCCAAATATTGAAGTTTTAGACGAAAAGTTGAATAAAATCTTAAAAGAGATATTACAAAATTTCTTAATCCGAAATTAATTTTCGGATTTTTGTTTTAAAATAATAACTGAAAATTAATTATAATGTATAATTTTAGATAGGGGAAAAGGAGAAAGGATGCCTGTCGGTAGATACTACAAATACAAATGCAAAAAATGCGGCTATATATTTACTAAATATCAATCTGATGTTTTTATGCCCGTAAGTTGTCCTAAATGTGGAGGTGAAGTTGAGATTGTTTCTTCAAGTATGATTAGAAATCCGTTAGAAGAAGTTGTTGATATGGTTAAGAATGTTTTTAGAAAGGAAAAAAATGAAAGAGCTTTATTTAAAATTTTTAAATGAATTAAAATTATTAGGTTATGATGTAGATGATTATATTCAAAAAATTGAAAACTTAGAACTTTTAGTGCCGGTTGTCGGTGAATTTAATGCGGGAAAAAGCAGTGCAATAAACTTGTTTTTAGAAAAGGAAGTTTTACCTGTTGGTATTACGCCTGAAACTTCTCTTGCTACTGAGCTAAGATATAGTGAAGATGAGTATATTGAAGCTATTAAAGAAGATGGAATTGAAGTTTTTGAGATTAAAGATATGCAAAAAATAAAAGAAAGAGCTAAAGAGTTTGAATATTTAAGAGTATTTTTAAATAATAAAAAATTAAAATCCATTGAGCCTTTTATATTAGTTGATATGCCGGGGTTTGATTCTCCAATTGAGCTTCACAATAAAGCAATATTAAACTATCTAGCAAGAGGGGTATATTTTATTGTATTAATGAGTGTGGAAAAAGGAAACATCTCAAAAAGATTATATAAAGAGCTTGATTTAATAAGTGAATTTAGGGATTTTTCTTTTTGTCTGAGTAAAACAAATTTAAAATCAAAAGAAGGAATTGAAGAAATTAAAGAGTATGTATCAGAACAGCTTGAAGATTTTGATTATGACAAAGAGATTTATTTTTTAGATAATACAAAAGATTCTTTAAATGAAATTGTAAAAAGCATTGATATTAATAAAATCTATCAAAATTTATTTAGCTTGGATTTAGAAGAGTTGTATTTTAGGATTGAGAGTGAAATAAATACAAAAATCGCTACTTTAAAATCCACAAAAGATGAAGCAAAAG
>JAMOTU010000105.1 GCA_027062165.1 Candidatus Altimarinota bacterium | reverse complement strand
AAACACCGTAGTGGTAATAGAACACAATTTAGATGTCATTAAAAGTGCCGATTGGATTATAGATTTGGGACCTGAAGGGGGAGATAAAGGCGGGGAGATTGTGGCGGTAGGAACTCCCGAGGAGGTGGCTAAAAATCCTAGAAGTTGGACGGGGAGGTATTTGAGGGGGGTATTGAAATAAAATTTTTCTTGATGGAACAGTTCGACCTAATATTGAAATTTGAAAAGTCATCTAAAATAGAATTTAGTTTGCTTTATCTTTTTGCTAAAGATTTTAAAATTGTATATGATTTTTTAGTTCAAATTTTCTTGAACCGTCATACAAACAGGGATTACCAAGAATTACAGAAAAAATTATTTTCCCTTATAGGGAAATATAGCTCTTATTTTGCAAATAAGAAAGAAATAACAAAAATTGAAATTGTAAACATAATTAATAAGTTTACTTCCGATAAAGAAGTAGATAAGTTTATAGGATATATACTTCCTTACTTAATAAAACACCAATATAGGTATCTTTTTGATAAAAAAGTGGAAATATTTTTAGAGGAAATAAGAAAAGGCTCCTTAGAATTTTATTTAAGCATTTTTCTAATTGGAGGTATAACATCATATGCCATATATAATCATTACAGTGGTAGAGATATTGCATTAATTATATTGGCATTAAGCATTTCTATTCTTATTAGCCATTGTATTGATAATTACCAACCCTGTAAAGAACTGCAAGAATTTCTTAAATCTTTAGCGGAAATAATAATGAAATAATATCATTCAAGCTTCACATTTTATATTATAAAAAATTAATTCTTTAACCACCATAGTGGCAATTATCCAAATATATCCTCCCTAATTAAGAAAAATTTTTATCTATTCAATGAAATGACATTAATCCATAATATAATCCTTAAGGTAATAGCAAATATAATTTTTCCAGTAGAAGATTAATGTTTTAAATACTTTAATGGGTTAGCCCAACGAAAGCTTACATTTCTGTTTAAGAAACACAATCATAAAGGCCAAAAGGAGTTTAAAAACCCAAAAGCAAACGAATAAGGTTCAAAACCTCTTCCAATACCTCATTAGGAACCTTAGCTATAAATTCCGCTTTTCGGGCTTTCCAATCTAAACTTCTTATTTGGTCGGCTAATATAACTCCCTCAATGGGTAAATCTTTAGGAAGTTTAACCTCAAAAGGGTAACCTTTTACTTTCGAAGTTATAGGACAAAAAATTCCCAAACTTGTTTTTGAGTTATATTCTTTCGGGGAAAGACAAATTGCCGGCCTTCTTCCCGCCTGTTCATGCCCGCTTTGAGGGCTAAAGCTTAACCATACCAAATCGCCTCTATCGGGGATATATCTACCAGATTTCATTTCCTTCCCTCTGTCCCCAATCTGTCTCCTTATGCAAGTTATCGGGTTTAATACTTTCTAAAAGCTCCTTAAGCTCCTTTTTAGGAACAATGACTATTTTTCCGCCTTCAATTTTTATATCTACCTTTGAACCTTCTTTTAGGTTTAATTCTTCTGCTATTCTCTTTGGGAGTCTTAAAGCTAAACTATTTCCCCATTTTTTTAAAGTTTGTTCCATAAGTTTCTACATTGTATTAACACAAGTGAATATAAATTTCAAAAATTACCGGATAGGTTCTTTTATATTGTTTAACTCCTATATCCGCCGCTGGTATACCTATCCTTAAGTTCCCCAACAAGGTTTTTAACAATAAAACACTACCTTAATGGGTATGGTTATTTACACATAACTCTAGATGTATAATTTCCACTAAATGAAAGTTAGGAAAAACATAACTCTATCAAGGATAGCAAACGAATACTTAAAATTCCTTGCAAAGGAAAAGAAAAAATCCCAAAGC
>JAMOTU010000104.1 GCA_027062165.1 Candidatus Altimarinota bacterium | reverse complement strand
AAAATTATTTTATTGTTAAAAATACAAAATTTGATATTGTTTACTCCTTAGATAAAGAAAGGATATCTTGTGCACTGGCAAATGAAGTAAATGCAGATGTTAAAAAGGGTTTTAAGTTAAAAAATGGGAAAATACTACCTTATGATAAAGATGCTTATTATCTTTGGAAAAGAGGAATAGATGATGATTTTATGAAAAAGGATAAAAGGCATTATATAGATGAAATATTTGAAGTATGCGGGTTTAAGTTCGAAAATGAAAAATATATATTACCTCCTTATAAAATTCCTAATGTTAATATAGATAAATCCAAAATAGTAGTTGGTTTAAATACTGGAACAAGTAATATTTGGAAAACTCGTTTATGGAAAAAAGAAAATTGGATAAAACTTATTAATTTATTACAAGAAAATAATTATGAGGTTGTACTTTTAGGAGGTCCACAGGAAGATTCTTTAAATAGAGAACTTTCAAGATTAACAAAAGCTAAGTATTTCGGAACTTTTCCTTTGAGAGAATTTATTGGTCTTGTAAATTTAACAGATATTGTAGTTACTCAAGTTACATTTGCGTTACATGTAGCTATAGGATTAGGAAAAAAAATAGTCCTTATGAATAATATATTTAATAAACATGAGTTTTACTTTTATGATTTACCACATGTTATAATAGAACCTGATGTTCCTTGTAAAATGTGTTACAGGTCTGATTTCGATGAAAATTGCCCAGTTGAAAATTGTATGGATTTAATAAAGCCGGAGGTTATATTTAGAGCTGTAGAAAAATTAAGCAGAAAAGATATTCTATCCAGGAGTAACTTTTGAAAAAAATAGCGGTTATAAGTCTAATTGATATTATTCCCATAAATTCAGGTGGTAAAGCAGGAACTTTTTATATTGTAGATACATTATCAAGAGAATTTAATGTAGATTTCTATTATTTTGAAAAAAGAGAAAACAGTATAGGATTAATTCCCAAATATAATTTTAATCGTATCTATTTGGAATCTAACCAAAATTTGATTTTACCCAAATTTATGAAAAACCTTCATGCTGAGTATTTAATTTTTGGTAATTTAAAAAATAAACTAAAAAATATAAAATGTGATATAGTCTATTTAGATTTTCCTTACCTTTACCATATTGCCAAATTTGTTTCTAAAAACAATAATAACGCACCTATTATTTTAGTAGAACATAATATAGAATGGCAATATCAAAAGCAAAGTGGAAATAAATTATGGTATCTTATTAAACTATGGGAAAACTTTGTTATTAAGGCTGTGGATTTAGTTATTTGTGTCTCTAGGAAAGATTATGATTATTGGATAACCAAATATCCTAAAAAGAATATTTTCTATATAGAACATGGTGTAATAGAAGAAATTTTTAATCCTCATGGTAAGAAATTTAATTTTCCAAAAGATAATTTTAACCTTTTATTTTATGGAAAATTAGATTCTCCCCAAAATTTAGAGGCGTTAAAGTTTATCGTAAATAAAATTGCTCCAGTTGTAGATAAAGATGTAATCATTAATATTTTTGGTTCCGGAAAAATAGAAAAAAATTTTTTTAAACATCAAAAAATAAAATATTATGGAATAGTTGAAAATCCTGCAGAATATATTAGAGGAGCGGATTTAGTAATAGTTCCTTTATTTAATAGCGCAGGTGTTAAAATGAGAATTCTAGAAAGCTTATATTGTGGTAAGGTAGTTTTAGCAACTAAACAAGCAGTAGAAGGTATTCCAGAAGTTTTAAAAAATTTAGTCATAATCTGTAATAATGAGAAAGATTTTTTAAAGTATATAAGCTACTTTAAAAAACATAGGGATATATTGGCAAAGAAAGAAAAGAAAATCACTCAGGTGGTAGAAAGTTATAAAAAAATAAATAAAAATAAATTATTAAATATATTTAAAAATACACTTAATGGAGTTTAAAGTGTTTAGTTCATTAAAAAAACTTTTGAAAAGAATAATTTTACCTTTAAAATTTGAAAAATATTTTGATTTAATATCCTATACTCATACCTATTTAAATAATAAAGTGGCATCTTATCCAATTTTATGGAATATGGATAACTTAAAACTTATAAAGAAAGTACTTATTTTAGCTCCTCATCCGGATGATGAAATATTTGGTATGGGAGGAACAATTATAAAATTAAAAAAATTAGGAACTAGTATTAAAATAGTTTGGATGACAAATGCAGATAACGAAGTAAGGAAAAAAGAAGCTTCTAAGATATTAAATCTTTTAAATATAAAACAGAGTTTAGAGGAAGCTTTTCCTATAAAAGGAAAACATTTTCTAATCGATGAAGGAAAGGAAGTAATAAAAAAAGAACTAGAAATATATAAACCACATGTTATATTTCTACCATCAATTTTTGATTCTCATCATGATCATGTAAGATTAAATCTTTCTTTAAGAGATGTTTTAAAAGAACATAAATGGAACGGAAAAATTATGCAATACGAAGTTTGGAATACATTAATCCCTAATGTTTTAATAGATATCTCTGATGTAGTTAAAGAAAAAGAAAAAATGATGAAGATTTATCAATCTCAACTTCAAGAACCAAAAAGATGTTATGTTGAAAGAATATTATGTTTGAATAAATATAGGGGATTACCTTATTGCATTGATTATGCAGAAGGTTTTATATTATATAATAGTAAAGATAAGTATTTAAAAGTTTATAGAAGGTGAAAATAATGCTAAGATCACAATTTTTATGTAAATATGTTAAAGATAAAACTGTATTAGATATAGGTTTTCTAGGAAATAGAAAAATAAACGGTGATTATTCTTGGATATTTGGTTGGTTACAAAAAGTATCAAAAGAAGTATATGGCATAGATATAGATAAAAACAAGATAGAAGAATTAAGGAAAAAAGGATATAATGTTTATTATGACGACGCAAATAATTTAAATGAAATTCTAAAACTTAATAAAAAATTTGATGTTATCTTTTTAGGTGATGTAATATGTTATGTTCATAATTTATTGAACTTATTTTTAAAATTGGATAAAATTTTAAAGAAAAATGGTTATTTGATAATTACACTACATAATCCAGTAAGTTTGTGGACTATTTATTATAATTTATTTAAAGGAAAAGAGATGATGTTAGATACGGTGGGGACGTATACTCCTTCCGACATTAAAAATTTAATATCTACAATTTTTGGTAATAAATATACGATTAAAAAAACAAAATTTTTTATTAATGACGAAAATTTTAATGAAATTTCATTCTTTTCTAAAATAATTTTCAAAATTTATCCCCGCTTAAGACCAAATTTTGGAATAGTTTTTCAAAAAAAGTGGAGGTGATAAAATTAAAGTATATGCAATAATATTAGCCTCTGGAAAAGGAATAAGGTTCGGAGAAGAAACACCGAAACAATTTTTAAAGCTTTCTGGGAAAACAGTTTTAGAACATACCGTTTCAGTTTTTCAATCTCATCCAAAAGTAGATGAAATTATAATAGTTACATTAAAAGATTACATTTCAAAGGTAGAAGATTTAGTAAATAAAAATAACTGGTCCAAGGTAAGTAAAATATTAATTGGAGGGAAAACTAGACAAGAAAGCTCTTATATTGGGGTAAATTCTATAAATGATGATGATAATAGTTTAGTTTTGATACATGATGCTGTAAGACCATTGATATCACACAAAATTATTGATGATGTTATTAATGCTTTACAAAAATATGATGCAGTAGATGTGGCAATTCCTTCTACGGACACTATAATAAAGGTTGATGAAAAACTTAAAATAATAGAAATTCCAGATAGAAGTAAATATTGGAGGGGGCAAACTCCTCAAGGATTTAAACTTGGATTAATAAAAAAAGCACATAATCTTGCAAAAAAAGATAATTTTACAAAGGTTACAGATGATTGCGGTTTAATTATCCATTATAAATTATCAGATGTGTATGTGGTTAAAGGAGAAGAAGAAAATATAAAAATTACATATCCAATAGATCTTTACTTAGCAGATAAACTATTTCAATTAAAGACTATTAAAAACTTAGAAGAGAACATAGAAAATTTAAAAAATAAAGTAATCGTTATTTTTGGAGCCAGTAGAGGAATCGGAAAAGCAATAATGGAAGAAGCTTTAAAAGTAGGAGCAATAGTTTATGGATTTTCAAGAAGTAATGGAGTTGATGTTAGAAATAGAAACGATATAAGGAAAGCATTAGAATCTGTATATAAAAAAGAGGGAAAAGTTGATTATGTTATTGTTACGGCAGCAATTTTAAAAAAGAAACCTTTACTCCATTTCAATTATGATGAAGTTATTGAACAAATAAATATTAATTATATTGGAAGTATAAATGTTGCATTAGAGAGCTATTCTTATTTAAAGGAATCTAAAGGATCCCTTATTCTTTTCACATCAAGTTCATATACAAGAGGAAGAGCGTTCTATTCCATTTATTCCTCTACAAAAGCCGCTATGGTTAATTTAGTTCAAGCACTTAGTGAGGAGTGGAGCAAGGATGGAATAAAAATAAATGCTATTTGCCCGGAAAGAACAGCAACACCAATGAGATTTGAAAACTTTGGTAAAGAACCTCCAGAAACATTATTAGATCCATATTATGTTGCTAAAATGACTTTAAGTGTTTTGCTTTCAAATGTTACTGGACAAGTTATAGAAATAAGAAAGAGTAACGCAACAAGCTAATTGGTGAATGCTTATGAAGAAAAAAGAATATTATTTAAATAAGGAACATATAAAAGAATTTTTTGAAAGATTTAATGATTTTTCAAAAAAGATAAAAATTAGATACTTCCTAATATTTGGTAGTTTATTAGGAGCCATAAGAGAAAATGATATTCTTCAATGGGACTATGATGTGGATATAGCGATTTCCGAATGTGATTTTATAGAGGTAGTAAAAAATTTAGAACTGCTAAAAAATTATAATATCTTTGTAGAGAAAATTGTTTATTTTGAAAATAAACCTTTTGATATCACTTTGAAATATAAGAATATACCGATTGATATCTATATATTACATGATCAAAGTGATAAGTTGGTATATAAATATAATGATGTAATTTATCATGAAAAAGTTAAAATTTTAGAATTTGACAAAAAAGATATCTTTCCTTTAAAAACCACTAAGTTCTTGGGAGTGGAAGTTACCATTCCAAACAATTCTAAAAAAGTTTTGGAAATTATTTATGGAGATTGGAATGTTAGGGATCCTATATATTGGTCTAAACCCTGGCGTAAACTAGTTATCAGAATATTTTTTCCGTTATTATTGGTAATTTACTTTATAAAATATAAATTTTCAATTGAAAAAATTAAAACTAATAAATTATTTATACTTTTCAAAACAAAACAATTTCTTAGTAAGATTAGTAATAAAGTAAGATTAATAATAAAATTTTAAATAATTGCTAAAATAGTGTTACTATGAGAATCTACCACATACTAACCCATACAATGGAACCACTTTATCCACATTTAAAAAATAATCCAGAAGGATTTGTTAATTTAGACCACACTATAAATAGATTTATCAAAAATTTAATAAAATACGATAAAAATAAAGAATTTGAACATATCTTAGTCAATCTCTCATCCACATTAAAACAGCCAGAAGTAGAATTAACACATAGAGATGGATATAAATTGATAATATTAAAAGCAAAATCTTTCCATTATCCAATAGAGTTTTCATCAGAATTAATAAAATTTATAAAAAATACTAATAATGGAATTCTACATATTCATGGAACTGCAAGTTTTATTTACGACGTAATAGCTCCTTATCTAAAAAACAAACCTTCAATAGCTCATTATAGAGGAGGACATTTTACATGGAAATCCTTTCCAATTTCGTTTCCGAAATATTTTTTAATCCAGCCAATCACATTAAGATTTCCTAAAAAATTATTTGTTGAAAGTAAGTATAGACTTAATTATTATAAAAAAATTTATAAAATTCCAAAAGAAAAATTAGAGTATATTCCTGGTGCTATATGCTTAGAAGATTTCGAGGTTAATGAAAGTAAAGAGAGTTTAAGAAAAATTTATAACTTTTCATCGGAAGATGTCTTAATTTTATTCGTTGGAAGATTGGAAAGAGCTAAAGGAATAATTGAGCTAATTGAATCTTTTAGAAATTTAACCAACAAATATAGAAATATAAAACTATTAATTGCAGGTGATGGAAGTTTAAAAGACTTTATCATTAATCAATCTAAAAGAAACGAATATATTATCTATTTTGGACATTTAAGTTTTGAAAAATTAAAAAAAATTTATAAAATTTCAGATATTTTTGTATTACCAACGCATTATGAAAGTTTTGGTTTAGTATTAATTGAAGCCATGGCTTTTAGATTGCCAATAATTTCTACGTTAGTTGAGGGTCCAATGAGTATTGTGGAGAATGGAAAAAGCGGCTTTTTGATAAAACCCAAAGATACTGAAAAATTGATAAAAAAGTTAGAGATTTTGATAAATAATAAAGAATTAAGAATTAAAATGGGAGAGTATGGGAGAAAGAAAGTTGAAAAAGAATTTAATTGGAGTATTATATCCCAGAAAATTTTTGAAATATATTATTCAATGTTTTAATAAAAATAAGTTTTATTATACTCTTAAACGGAACTACCTTGAAAAATTGTGTAAAGTCAAGGGTTAAAATTAGGAACATTGAACTTCATAGTTATAATTTGGCTTTACACAGTTTTCGGGACATTCTCCCCCTTACAAATTCACTCTTTCCTTAATCAAATAATGAACAAACTCCACCAATTTTGTTATATATGGATCAAAAACTATATGAATCAATTTAGCCAAACCAAATGTCACAACAATACTTAAAATTATGCAGCCAGTTAACTTTATTAATTTTTTTAAACTTTTTTCCTCAATTAAAGTAACATAAATTATATATAAACCTAAGGAAAAGCAAGCTGAAAGCAGAGTAGCAAGTACTAAACCATAAACTTCCAAATTAAAATGAAATATAAACAAATAATCTAAAACAGCATTTACTATTACACTTAAAAAGTAGATTTTCACCGTCAGTTTAATTTTATCTTTGACAAAATAGTATCTTGAAAATATAGCATTTAAAATTCCTAGTGGCAAAAGAAATATGGCTAGTTTTAATAAACTTGCCACTAAATTTGTATCTTTTCCTTTAAAGTGACCATATTCAAAAAGAAGTTTAATAAGGTCATAGGAAAAATAAAAAACTAAAAAACTAATGAAAAAGGTTATAAAGGAAGAATAAAAAATAGATTTTAAAAGGGTATTAAAACTTTTTTCTTCAGCTAATTTTGTCATTAAAATAGTATCAAGTTTTAAAACACTTCCTATAGAACCATATGTAAAATAAGCAAAATTTAAAGAACTTACCTGGGCTTCTTTTAAAAAAGAACCAAAATAATTATCTGTTGTAGCTTTTAATTTAGTAGAAAGATAGTTTAAAAAACTATCTTTATAAATAGATAAAAGCTTTTTTATAAGTTTACTTTTAAAAACTTTTTTAATGGGTAGTAAAGCTATATTTTCTCTTTCTAAATATAAAATAGATATAAAGACTATTAAATGAGCTAATACAAAAGCTATTGGAATAACAAATACATTTTTAAAAAAGTAAAGTCCAAAAAAACAAAATAAGGCTTGAATAATAGTTAAGGAAGAGTAATAGATAGAAAATAAATAAAACCTTCTTT
>JAMOTU010000103.1 GCA_027062165.1 Candidatus Altimarinota bacterium | reverse complement strand
TAGAACATCCGAATATCCAATTTAAAGAAGGTGTGAAAGAGCTTTTTGAGATAGTTTTACAGAAAAGGATTCCTTTAATAATTTTTTCGTCTTCTTGATTGGGAGATGTTTCTATTAAGATGACTATCGAAAGATTTAAATTACCATTCGATGATAGTGTTATAAAGATAATTTCAAATAAACTTTTATTTGATGAAAACTGAAAATTTGTAGGAGTAGAGAAGATAATTCATGCAATGAATAAAAGATTAGTAGATGTTTTGAAGTGAAATGAGGAGATACAAAAACTTATAGAATGAAAAGATAGTTATTTTCTTATGGGAGATAGTTTAAATGATATTAAAATGGCAGAATGAATGTCTTTTGAAAATGGTATTAAAATATGATTTTTTATGGAAGATAAAGGTTATCAAAATATAAGACAGATATGGGAGAAAAATTACGATATTATTATTCCTCAAGAAGAAAATAGTATTACGAAGGTTTTAGAAATTTTAAATGAATAAAAAGAATTTTTTAAAAATAATTTAGGGCCCGTTTATAAACGGGCCCTTTCATACGTTAGTCTCCTCCTTCCGTGATATACATCGTATCCTCCAAATTTGTTTTAGTATTTCTTAAAATAATTGAATTTTTTAGAATTTCAAGAGAAATGAATATTTAAATTTATAAAATATTGTTTTTTATTTTCCGATGATTAATTTTAAGATAGTTTTAATTTATTAAGTTTTTGAAAATGGATAAAATTGTTAATTTTTTAATTCAAAAAGAAAAACAAAGACAACAAGACTGACTTGAAATGATTGCTTCTGAAAATTACGTTTCAAAGCAGGTTTTGGAAAGTTATAGCAATGTTTTTACAAATAAATATTCAGAATGATATCCTTGAAAAAGGTATTATTGAGGTCAACAGTACGTTGATAGATTAGAGCTTTTAACTCAATTTAGAGCTTTGGCTATTTTTGATTTGATAGATTTTAAAAAGTATTTAGAATTGGAGAAACTAATTTTAGATGAAAAAATATCTGTTTGAAAATTGGTTTCAATATATGAGGAAATTACACACAAGATTTGATGGTGAGTAAATGTCCAATCTCTTAGTGGTTCTCCTGCAAATTTGGCAGTGTATGTTTGACTACTAGAGCCAGGAGATACTATTTTAGGAATGGATCTTAGTGCAGGTGGACATTTAAGTCATTGACATAGACTCAATGCTTCTTGAAAGTTTTTTAATATTGTAACTTATGGAGTAAGAAAAGACAATTATTTAATAAATTATGATGAGATTTTAGAAAAAGCTTTAGAATATAAACCTAAATTAATTATAGCTGGTTATAGTGCTTATCCAAGAGATTTAAATTATAAAAAATTTTATGAAATAGCAAACGAAATAGAAAGAGTTCATTGATATAGACCAATTTTGATGGCTGATATTGCTCATATTGCTTGATTAATTGTAGGTGAAATATTATCCAATGATTTATGGAAGTATTTTGATGTAGTTACTACTACTACTCATAAAACTCTAAGATGACCAAGAGGAGCTATCATATATTCAAGAAAAGAATTGGAGTCTAAGATTAACAGATGAGTGTTTCCGGGAGTTCAATGAGGACCTCATGTTCATATAATAGCTGCAAAAGCAGTAGCTTTTTGGGAAATTTTGAAAAATGAGAAAAAAGAGTGGAAAATCTATGCTAAGCAAGTAGTTAAAAATGCTCAAGTTTTAGCAGAAGAGTTAATTAAAAAATGACGAAAAGTATTTACTTGATGAACTGATAATCATATAGTACTTGTTGATGTAGCGAATAGCTTTCCAGAGCTTAAATTAGATTGAAAAATAGCAGAGGAAACTTTAGAGAAAATTTTAATTTCTGTAAATAAAAATGCT
>JAMOTU010000102.1 GCA_027062165.1 Candidatus Altimarinota bacterium | reverse complement strand
CTTTACGAAAAAATTTTTTATCCATTTTTAAAATTATTTTTACGAATCGTTGTATGAATATTATTTTTAATATTGTTGATACATACAGTTAGATTTTTGTTGTCCACTTCAGAAGATGTAAAAAAACATTCACAGACTATTATAGTTTGGAATATAATTTGAATTTTGTTAATTTTAGGTGCTTCCAATATTGTCCAGTTGGTATATTGAAAAAAAGATCAGTTGGCTAAATCATTACCTTCTAATTTATGAGACTTATGAGCAGGAATTTTTGCAAATAAAGATACTTTAAATTTAATTTATAGTTTTATAAATTATTTTCTTTCTTTTGTAGCTTTTGTTGTTGTTGTAATTATAATACGGCAGGCTTACAATTTACTTTTTAATCCTGAAGATGATAATACTTATAAGTCTTTAAAGAAAAATATAGTATACGTTTTTATAGGAATGATTCTAATAGTAGCTGGCTATTTAATTACTAATTTTGTTATAATAAGATAATGAAACTGATAGTAGGTTTATGAAATCCAGGCGAAAAATATAAATTAAATAGACATAATATTGGTTTTATAGTGGTAGATTGGGTAGCTGAGTATTTTTGATTTACTCAGTTTTTATTTAATAAAAAATTTAATTCTTTTGTTTGTACTGGTAAGATTTGAAAACGACCAATTATAATTATAAAGCCACAAACTTTTATGAATTTATCATGAGAAGCTGTTTCTAAGGTAGTTAATTTTTATAAAATTAATTTAAAAGATATTTTAATAGTGCATGATGACCTTGATTTACCTTTATGAAAGATTAAACTTAAATTCAACTGATCTTCTTGATGACACAATGGAGTAAAGGATATTATTAAACGTTTGAAAACTGATAAATTTTGGAGATTAAAAATAGGGATCGGGAGACCTGAATCTAAAGAGATGGTTGTAAATTATGTATTATCTGATTTTAAGAAGGATGAATTAAGTGTCATTGAAGAAAAAAAACAAGAGATATTTAAAAAAATTGAGGAATGGCTAAAATATTCTTGATAATTTTATTATTTTAAATTTGGATTATGGATAAGTTTGAAATAATTCATAATTATGTAATAGATTTTATAAAAAATCAAATAGAGCCTAAGGGTTTTACTTATCATAATTTAGAGCATACTTTGTCTGTTGTAGAAAGAAGTAGTTATTTGGCTAAGAAAGAGTGATTGTCTCAGGAGATTGTTGATAAAATAAAAGTTGCTGCTTATTTTCATGATTTAGGATTGGTAGATGGAAATTATGATAATCATGAGGAAGAGTCGGTAAAAATTTTTAAGCTGTTTAATAAAAAAAATAATTTTTTTACTGAAAAGGATGAAGAATATATAGCAAATATTATTTTGGCTACAAAAGTTACTAACAGTCATCCTAGAAAAATCGAATATAAAATAATTAAAGATGCAGATTTAGATAATCTATGAAGAGATGATTTTTTTATTAATTCTAGTAATTTATATAATGAGTTTAAAAATATACTTAAAAATAATGTTCCGTCTTTTGAAGAGTTTTTAGTTAATACATATAAAAATTTTAAGGATTTTTGTTTTTATACTAATACTCAAAAGAAAGAAAGACTTGCAAAATGGAAAGAAAATCTTAATATACTTAAATGTTTAGCTGAAAAAGGAAAATCTTGTTTTTATTTCGACAAAATTTTTATATTTTAGTATTTATTCAGATAAAATGAAAATTCAGACTTCAGATGTAAAAAGAGGAACTGTTTTGGTGATAGATGGACAACTTTATAGAGTTTTAGATACTTCTCATACACATACTGGTAGATGATCTGCTACATATACTTTTAGAGTTAAAAATTTAAAAACAGGTAATGTTAAAGATGTTACTTATAAATCTTGAGCAGAAT
>JAMOTU010000101.1 GCA_027062165.1 Candidatus Altimarinota bacterium | reverse complement strand
TAATGAGGCTTATTTCTCTGGTGTTAATAATTTAAAATTTGATGAGAATGATATGTTACCTAAGGTGTCACAGGTTTAGATAATAAGGATTTTTATTTAGTGGTCTTGACAATGGGGGACATTATAGATATATTATTTTTAATTGTTCAAATTTAATATTTTGTGTATCATCTTTCAAATGAAGTAAATTAGTTAATAGCAAATAATCTTTACTAATTCCATCAAATGTATTAACCTCTTTATCAATTCCATATTCAATTAAATTTCTAACAAAAGGGATAAGTGCTAATATATGCTTTTTAGCATTAATACTATCATAGTCAATATTATATCTTCTTCCCGCACTCATTACATCTTTCCATGTATCAAAAGGTTTTTTTTGATAATGTTCTTTTATTATTTTAATTTCATTATTACTTTTTAAAGCATGAAATTTATTATTCCAATCAATATCTAAACGACTAGAAATAGTTCTATAAAAATCAAAATTATGAGATAATATAATCATATAAAAGTCATTTACTTTTGATATATCTTTTAGATATTCAATAATTGCATATTTATTTCTATAATCGAATGAATCAGCAATATCATCAATTATAAATAATGTTTTTTGATTTTCTTTTTTTCTTTTTTCAATGTCAAAAATAATATTTAATAAATATAAAGCTCTTTTTTCTCCTTGACTAAGTGTATTATTTTTTTCCAATTCATCTCTATTTAATATAATCCAATCTTCATCTTCACAATCTCCAATATTTTCCTTATCACAAAAACTAAATATAACCTTAGGTAAACTTTCTCCAATAATTGAACTTGTTAAATTGTCTATATCCATTTTAAATGGTAAATTAAACCTAGAATTAAAGATATCAATAGCTTCTTTCCAAGGAGTATCATCAATATCAAGAGTATCTATTTGTTCTTTTAATACAGAGTATTTTGTTTTTAAATTATTAAAATCATCTTCATCTTCTTTTATATATGAAAGCCAAAGTTTTTTTCTAAATTCGCTTAAATTAACTAATTTCAACTCTTCTAAAACTTCAGGATATTTTTCTATAGTATCTTTTAGAGCCATACCTTTTACATCACTTAATAATTTTTCGATTGCTTTAAATTCTGCTGTATCTTGTAATTTATTTTCAACTTCTTTTATTTTTTCATTTAGTTCAACTAAAGTGGAAATATTGCCACATCCATTTAATAATAATTGATTGTCTTTAACAAAAAAACTATTACCCTTTAACTTTTTTTGTATATCTTTTAATTTAGGTAATGTCAATTTTCCTTTTTCTAAAAAAGTATAATCACCATATATTTCATTACTTTTTGTAATATATTCATTGATTTTATTTTGAAATTCATCAGATTTGATTTTTTTATTAAGTACAGATTCATCAAAGATATTTGTATATTGAATATCTGAAAAATAATTATTTTCTTCTGGTAATAAAAATAAATTCAAATTTTGCAAATAACTTTGTTCAGTAAAAGAAAAATCTTTCACTATTTGAGGTTCTAGTTCAAAAATTGTTTTCCCTAAAGATACTTTTGAAATTTTTAAACCTGATTTTCTTTCCAATTTTTTTAAAATACTTACTCTAAGATCTAATACTTCTTCTAATTTTCCTTTTAGTATATCGTCAACTAAAAGAGAAGAAATACTATCCGATTCATAAGCTTTTTCAAATGAGTTAATTACAAAAATTTCTTCTTTTAGAATATCAATTCCATCAACTTTGATATTTTTAACAACAGGAGTATTATTAAAAATTAGTAACCATTCAGCATCAAACAAAAACAGGTAGATAAACTTCATTTTTCAATACATTACCCAACTCCTCAAGCACCGAACGATTGTTCTTTTTCATGGTAGAGATGAATCCTCTAATTCTGTTAAAC
>JAMOTU010000100.1 GCA_027062165.1 Candidatus Altimarinota bacterium | reverse complement strand
GCAGAGCTTGATATGCAATTTAGATGAGCTTGAGAAATTTTGTGAACAAGACAATCTTGAGTAAGTGATATACCAGTTTCAATATTATCAAATGTTAAATTTTTAGAAAAAGTTCAAGAAGCTGCTAAATGGCTTTTAGAAAAATATCCTAATCTAGAATGACTAGATGAGCTTAAAAAACAAATACAACAGCAAGATAAAAATTTATTAGTATAATTTTACGATTGCTATGAAGGTTTTATTATTACTTTTGAGAAAAAGTTTATTTAGAAATTTGCTTTTGATATTAATATTTTTCATTATTAGTTTTTTAATATTGTTTTTTAGCTTTATATATTTTAATATTAAACATTTTTATTTAGCTTATCAGTGATTTTCGGGAAAAAAAGATGTTTACAAATTTGTTATTTATCCTTCGAAAAGTTTGTTATGAAATTTTTTAAGAGATGAAAATGATGATTTTTCAGGTTTTGTCACCCAACTTTTAAATAAGTATCGTTTAAAAAATTATAAAATTATTTATCGTTTAAATTTGCCTGCAAGTGCTGAGATAAATTTGTTATGAAATCAAATATTAACAGATATATTTTTATTTGCAATTAAAGATAAAAATTCCGATTTTTTTAAAAAGAACGATATAGATATTTGTTTATCAAAAAAGTTTTTAATGTTTTATAATTCTGAAATAAGTGATTGAAAGATTTTTCCTAAATTAACTAATTCTTTGTTAAAAATGTTACCTGTTAAATTAATTATTTGAAAATCTTCTTTTTTTAATACTTATAGTGATTTTAAAGTTATTTTAACTTGAAATATAGATTGCTTTGACCAAGATATTCCTTTAATAGGGTTATGAGTTAGATATACTCAAATTATTGATAAAATCCCTTCTAAATATTGGAAGATAACAAAATTTGTGGGTTATACAAGTGATCTAAAACTTTTAAATGAAATAAAAACATTGGCTTTTAATAATGGTTATAAATATGCCGATGCTAATGATATAAAAGTTACGTTTGAAAAAAAGATGTTAGTTTATAAAATTGTTGGTTTAATTATTTTGTATATTGTTATTTTTATTTTGATATTGTTTTTGATATATATACTTTGGTCAGTTTTTCTTATAGAAAAAAATATTTGGCAGACTATTTTTGTTCAATTTTTATCAATTAAAAGGATTTATTTATATTTTGGTTTATATACTTTATTTTTAGCAATTTTGGGTTATTTAATGGCATTGATTTGATATGAAATTTTTTATAATTTACTTAATAAAAAGATAAATGATACTTTAATCCAATATTGAATAAATTACGAACTATTAGATATAAGTAATTTTATTAAAATAGGTATACTATTAATTTTGGTAATAGGTGTAGGTATTGTAGATACTATTTTAATTTATTTCAAAAAATGGAAAATATAATGAAATTGATTATGCAGAGAGTAAACTGGGCAAATGTATCTTGTATTAAAGGTGAAAATATAGATTTGATATGAAATATTCAAAAATGAATTTTAATCTATGTCGGTTTTGAAAAATGAGATTATGATAAAAAGGATTTACTAATTACGAAAGCTGCTCAGAGAATATTAAATGTTCCTTTGTTTGAAGATGAAAATGAAAAAATAAAAAGAAATTTAAAGGATATCGATTGAGAAATTTTATTGATTCCAAATTTTACTTTAGCAGGAAGAAATAAAAAAGGAAATAGTATAGATTATACTAATGCTGAAAATTTTGAAAAAGCTAAAGAACTGTTTGAAGATTTATATCAATTTTTAAAGGATAAAGTGAGAAATATTGCTAAATGATGTTTTTGAGAATATATGAAGATTCAATCAGAGGTGGATGGTCCTGTAAATATAATTTTAGATATTAAGTAGAAATTTGACAAAATTTAAGTTTT
>JAMOTU010000099.1 GCA_027062165.1 Candidatus Altimarinota bacterium | reverse complement strand
AAACAGCCATGCTCCTAAAAATAGAAGGAAAATTAAAAAAATTTTATATTTTATCTATTCCTATAAAAGGAAAAATCGAAATAAATTTACCTCTTGAAAGCTTGGCAAAGATATTTTTAAAAAATAAGTTATTTTCTATTTTATCTCAATTTCAATTTACAGGAAAAGTAAAAATAGATAATGAAGAGTTTGAATTTGAAAATGGAGAGCAGATAAATTAATTTTTGCTATAATAAATAAAAAATAAGATCTATTAAAAGCAGAATACGGATAATACTAAAGTAATAAAAAAGCACTAAATAGTAAAAAGTGAAAATTTTATCTTGAAAAATGTGCTCTAAGTATTGGAAGAAATTAGAAAATTGTTTTTATTAGATAATCGAAAATAATTTTTAGTTGCTATTATTTTTATGGTAACGTAATTATTTGAAAGTGAATTTACATTAAGTATTACGTATATATGTAAGATAAAATAAACAAATGCTAATATTGTTATTAGCTACTATTTTTGTAGTTTTGAGCCAATTTTTACTTACATTCAAAAAATACAATACTTGTAGCCATTGTATCCCAATGGCTAGCTCACTTCTCTTGAAATGCCTGCTTTTCTAGGCGGGATTGTAACTTTTGATTTGGATGTTGATATTGAAATTTCAATAAATACTTGAAATGCCTGCTTTTCTAGGCGGGATTGTAACATTTGCTGTATCCCAACCAATACAAATAACATCGCTTGGATATACACTTGAAATGCCTGCTTTTCTAGGCGGGATTGTAACCATTTCTATGCAAACGATTTCTATCAAAATGTTGAGTAGCTTGAAATGCCTGCTTTTCTAGGCGGGATTGTAACCAACGCGGATCATCATTTCTATCGAAATAGTCTGCTACTTGAAATGCCTGCTTTTCTAGGCGGGATTGTAACTCAACCTTATCTTTTAGCTTATCATCGTAATATCTTATATCGTTTGTTTGATCCACTTGAAATGCCTGCTTTGCTAGGCGGGATTGCAACTCTTCATATAGATTGATCAAATCATTATTCTTGGTATATTTGATGTGTCTAAACTTGAAATGCCTGCTTTGCTAGGCGGGATTGCAACAAGCGAATTGGTAAATGCGCTTTATATACAGGAATCTTTGAAACTTGAAATGCCTGTTTTGCTAGGCGGGATTGCAACTTAGCTTTCATCTTAGTAGATGGCCTCATTCCGCGATTGATAATATAGTCTTCCAATGTCTTGAAATGCCTGCTTTTCTAAGCGGGATTGCAACTCATGCACATGTTGGATGATCTTAACGTTTTCCTTTATTAGACCAAGTCTTGAAATACCTGCTTTTCTAGACGAGATTGCAACTGTTGAGCATCTTACAATTGCGAATTACTTTGGATTACTACCAGAATTATGTCTATAAAACATCATAACTTTGAAATGTTTATATTATTGATAGAGGCTATAACTGTGTGTAAAAAATAGGATAGGTGTTAGTGTAGAAAAATCGAAAAGATGTCCTGTTGACTTATTAAAAAATTTGCGGGCTAAAACTCTACATCTATAATAAGGGGATGCAACCCGCTTGTTACAAAGCTATTAACAATATTAGTAGCTTCACTACTTATCTTCGAGGTAGACAGTATCTGAGCGATTTTCTATTATTTCTTTATTTCTTTTATTAAAGTACTTTTCTCACTATTAATAGATCCATAAATAAAATTTATAAGTTGCGGCCTTTTTAATAATACTTAAAATTTTTTCTATTAAAAGAAATCATGATCTTTCCTCTTCTAAATATTTTTTAAATGTTTTTCTAAACTTGAAAGAATTTGAGAAATTCTTACTTCTTGCAATGTTAAGTTGTATTTTCTTAATATATTATCAATTTCCTTTTTTAATAAATTTCTTTCTTTTCTATTTTTTCCTTTTTTTACTTCTTTGAGAAGAAAATTTATTTTTTCTATGTCTGCTTTGCTGAAAGATTCTTTATTTATATAATCCCAAAGATTGCTATAGTTAGTATCATATTGAAAAAGCCAACCTTTGTAGTCTGCCCCAGTTACGTTAAACTTTTTCAATGTAGAAATCCTTTTTTGATTAAAAACTCCAAATGTAAATAACCAAGTAGGATCAAATTTTTCTTTAATTCGTTCTAATAAATCTTTTAAAAATTTCTCGCATTTTA
Source organism: Candidatus Altimarinota bacterium (assembly GCA_027062165.1). Classification (GTDB taxonomy): domain Bacteria; phylum Patescibacteriota; class Gracilibacteria; order Absconditabacterales; family Absconditicoccaceae; genus JAMOTU01. The sequence continues at coordinate 5,741 of JAMOTU010000099.1, read as the reverse complement.
AAACTACAATTGAACTGTTCCCTTTTCTTTTTAAAAGACCTCCTATAGCAATATATTTGTAACCCATTTTTCTTAATTCTTCATAGCACTTTAAGTATTCTTCGATTGTATTTCCTTGAGCTACAGCAATGAGTTTAAATTTATAAGTTCTTCTTTTATAAACTTCTAATGCCTTTTTAGCACTTTCCAAAGTTCTATCAACATCTTTTAAATGATCTATTATTACTCCGAAATCTGCATCTAAAAATTCATATATCTCAAAGAGCTCCTCATAGGAAATTTCTCTCTTAGAAACAAAAATTCCGCTATCTACAATCTTGATTATATTATTTCTAGATATGTTTAAACTAATTTGCTTCTCCTTGTTTAAAAGACAGGTAGAACTTTTTGGAAAATCTTTAAATTTCTTCTTAAATTTTTCAGAAGTAAATGCATGAGTTAAAATTCCCCACTTTCTTTTAGGATATTTTGAAAAAAGGCACATTAAAATATCTAAACTTATAGGTCTGTCAACAACAAAGAAAGGTATAAGTTTTTTATTGTTATTTTTTTTCATATTAAAATATTATATTTTAACTTTGATATTTCAAAAATAACTTTAAAAATTCTAAAATTCTTTCTTCTGCATTTTCCGTATGAATAGGAAATGGAACCGACTCTAAACCTGTTGCATCATGGCTTACCAAGAGCCAATCTCCTTTTCCAAATTTAAATGTTTGCTCAAAAATATCTTCACTAATAGCAAAAGCTTCTGCCACTCTTTCCCTATCACTAACTCTTGGAAGTTTACTTATAAAATAAGTATGAGGTTGAGACATAATATTTGTATCTAAATAAACCACTCTTTGAGTAGCAATTCCTATTCCTAAGCCAAATTTTCTTCCTCTTCTAGCAAGAAGCTCTATAGCTTGTCTAGAAATTTCTGAATCTCCTTTTTTATATTTATCTTGAGGAATAAACTCATCAGCTTCATCAAAAATAAAAGATACTAATGGTTTTATAATACCTTCTTGTCTTCTTCTTTCATATATATTGGATGATAAGTAAAACACAAATCTTTTTAAAGCATCCGGGTCATGAGACTGAATAATATATAAACCTTTTTCTTCTTCATTATTTAATTCCTCCACTAAACGCGGTATGGAAATAAGTGCATCTTCCGGCAGAAAAGTTTCCCTCATATTTTCCAATTTTTTCTGGACATACTTTAAAACTTTTTGAGCATTTGTTGTGGAAACCTGAGCTAAAAGATTTTTTATCTCTTTTAAAAGTTCATCTTTAACATCGGAAATTTTTTTATTTCCAAAAATTTTTAAAATTTCATCTAAAGCCGGTTTGTCTTTTTGGCTTATATTGAGACGATTTATTCCAGCTTCTTCAAAAAGTTTGTTTACATTGGAAAAAATTCCTTCCTCATATACCTTAAAGATTTTTCTTTTTAAAAATTCTACAAAAGGATAATAAAAGTACTTTCTTTTTAAAAATAATTTTTTAGGAAATAATGTTGTTTTTAAAAGATCTATAGCCGCTTTTTTTAAATTATCTCTATTTTCGTTTTGATAATATTTATATATACTTTCTACAAAAGTTTTTGAACCTATTCCAATAATTTTAGAAGAAGGATACTTATAAAGTAAATCAGAAAGTAAAGCTAAATATTCTCCCATAATATCAAAAATAACAATTTTTGTTCCTTTAGGACTATTTTCTAAAAGTTTACTAATTAAAGTGCTTATCAAATTACTTTTTCCTGCTCCTGTAAAACCAAAGATACCAAAATGTAGTCTTAGTAAATCTTCTATACGAATAAGAACACGTATTTTATTATTATGTTGGAGTTTCCCAATTTCCGTAATATTATCTTCATTCTCATCTAAACCTTTGTTTAATATTTTTTGCATAAACTCATAAGATAAAAGCTTTGCTTCCGCACCAAGCATGGGAAGTTCATAATCTTCTTCTACCTTTTCCTCTCCTTCCCAAAAACCCATATTTACAGGGATAGCTTCACATATAATTTTTGGATTATCATCATGAGATTCTTCATAGTGAGAAAACCAATCCTGGGAAATATTTCTTGCTGCTTCTGTTAAAAATCCTGGATATCCTTTTTTAAGATTATCTTCTTTTAAAGCAAAATGTCTAGGAAATTTTTTTACAACTTGTAAAATAACATAATGTTTTTTATCTCTTTCAGATTTAAAACTTGGAGCAGCTAGAAAATCTCCTTCTTTTATATTTTTCATAAGTTTTAAGGTATAATCAAACCATATTTCGGTAATAAACTTACCATTTTCATTTGGTTCTATTTTCATCACTAAACCGGCAGGTTCATCACGAAAATACTCCATTTAGTACCCCTCTTCTCGTTTTGTTCTAAAGCTTTTTTTCAAAGGATCTAAAATAAATTTTATTTCACTACTTTTAATAACTTCTCGAGTTTTTTCTCCTAAGGATTTAGCTCCCCAATCTGCCTTATGAAGTGGCTCTGGATATCCAATAACATTTGGATGAGTATTTCTACAAAGAAGATACAAGACCCATATAAGGCCTTCTTGAACTATATTTTTATAGGTATTATCTTTAAAAAATAAAGGCTTTATCTCATTACTTCTAATAGTTTTTATACTTTTAGGATAAATAAAATCTTTATCCCATTTTGGAACAGCCAGACGATCCAAAAAGAGAACATTTGAACTTAGAACTTTTTTATTTCGTTTTAAATAAAATTGAACTAGAGAACGTAAAAACAGTCTTTCATGGGGAACAATAATATCTCCTCGAACACCGGTTATATTTCCATCTTCATCTAAATGCAAAGACATAAATACGCTATCAAACTCTATTGTGCTCCAAGGGGCTTTTAAGTTTTTATCTAAGAAAGGAAGAATTTCTAAAAGTTCTCTATCCGTTAAGATAATTCCTGGAGGGATGAACCTATATTCATCTAATTTCCACATTACTCCTAAATAATTTTTTAAAAAATATTTACTTGATGAATCTTTAGCAATACCTACTATAATTTTTCCATTTTTCCAAGCCTCTTCCATCAATAATCTTAAACCTAATGATACTAAAAATTTAAGATCATTAGAATTAAGCCATTTATTTTTATTTTTTAAAACATTTATATCCTTTTCCTCAAAAAGTTTTTCACACACATACTCAAAAAACTTTTTTAAAAATAACCATCTATCCTTAATTTTTCCTTTTAAAACTTTTAAATTCACTTTCCAATATCTAAGATTGGAATCGTTTGTTAATATTTCAAATTTTTTTAATCTATTTATATGTTTAAGTGAAACTTTATATCTTGATTTTCTTATAATTGATAAAAATGTTTTTTTTGTATTCTCAAAAACCTCTTTATCAAAAAGTTTTCTTAGGATGAAAAATTCACCTCTAAAATCTTTTAAAGAAGGAACATCTAAAACTTCATTTATAGGCATGGCATAAGTTATAAGTATGTCTGCCGGTAGAATCCTATTTCCAAATATTTCATAATCTAGGATATTAAGACCATCTTTTTCAAGTACATGTAAAATATCGCAAGATAAATATATACTGCTTAAGGAATTATCTATTAGTATAAGATCTACATCAGAGTTATCTTTAGAAAATAAGTAAGCTAGATAAATTTCTGCAAGTTGCATAAGCTGATTATGAATGTTTGAAAAACTTATTTTTCCAGTATCATCCAAAAAAAACATTTCTTCATTTTTTTCAAAATCGAGCTCCACATTAAAGATAGGTAAATATGAAACTATACTTTTATCTAATCTTAAATCCCATCTTTTATATTCTATTTTAAAGTCATTTTTTAAAAGTTTTAAATTTCCCTTTATTGCATAAGCTCCACCGGAGAAAACGATAAAATCTGAAAAGATTTCTTTAAAGGAAGTACCGTCTATAGCAACAAAGGAAATATCATCTTTTCCATCAAATAAAAGTTTAATTTTTTCTTTTATATGTAAAAAATTATTCTTTTCTATATATTCTCCATAATTAACTATTAAACGATTTAAAAATTCTTTGTAAAATATTTGAACTTTTTGTTTTTCCTTTTCTCTTTTTTCAAGAATTTGGTTGTAACTTATATCTAAATTTTTTTTATAGGTACTAAAAATATTACTTATTCTTGAAAGATTTCCTTGCAATTTCTAAAACCTCAGGTAACTTTTTTATATCCCCCATATTTGCATACCCAAAGCTTATAAGATTTTTATTTAGCTTTTTACAAATTAGTTCTATACATTCCAAATATTCTTTGCGAGCACCACCCTTATAAAATACAATAATATCATAATTTTTTAAAATGTTTTCTATTTGTGATATATTTTTTTTACATTTTTTACTATCCATAATTTCATTATAAGGGGAAATAATATCTTCACAAAATACTAAACCATATTTTGCACTTAAAATGTAAAAGGGGATGTTTAACTCTTTGGCCCGTCTATATAAATGTTTTATTCTTGTAGATTTATAAAGTCTCCAAGCAGGTAAAACCTTATTTTCTTTAGCTTTTCCACAGGCTGTGATTAGAACTATCTTCATGAATGTGGTCTACTTTTATGTTTATTTAAATAAAATATATATCTTTTTCATAAAAAATTTTTGAAAACAAATCCATTTTTTTATAGAAGTTTAGAAAATCCAGTCTCTCTACTAATAGTTTTAATATTACTTTTATATAGTTTTTTACTATATTGTTATTTTCTTGAAATATTATATCTAGGTAATTTGATAGAAAAATATTAGTTATTTCTAAAATAATAATAGGGTAGAAGTATAACGAAATTAAATAGAGAAATATATCAAAATTAAGTTTCGTATATTCTCCAATAAAATACTCTTTGTTTAACGCATTGTTAACATGTAAAAATAATATGGAAAATGCTAAAGAAAAATATTTGGCAAAATTAAATATTTCATTTTCCCTTAAATTATTAACAAATTTTCGAATATATTTTAGTAAAAAACGTAAAACTTCATCTAACTGACGATAAATGTAAATAATAAAATCTGAAAAATCTTCTTTATTTTTTAATATATTAACCTTAAAGTTTTGAAAAGGATGAAGTAATGATAATTTATATTTTACGTTTAAGGATATTAAAAAAGATTTTAGATTACTGTTTATTTCTTCAAAAAGTAAAGCATAGTTAATAAAAACTATCTTATTTTTAAGTTTAATAAAATACTTTAATTTATTTTCACGATTAAATAGAAATACTGGTAGATTACTAAGTTTTATGTTGTTAATTTTCACAAAATTGAAGATAAATACAGAATTTATAGATTCTTTAGAAAAGGTAATTGGATATGATATATGTTTTTTATAAATATATATATTGTGCTTATCAAAAACAAGATTACATGGACTTACAATAATAAGCCAATTTAGATATTTATCTAAAATGGTTTTCAAAAAAAGCTCCCCTCAAATAATATATATTTTCTTCATTGCTATTTCCTTTCCAAAGTATATTATCTTGCTTTCGTTATCAATATTGATTTTTAAAATAAAAAATTTATCTTCTGAAGATAAATAAGGTTTTATCCTTACATTAAAAAATCTTATTATTTCACTTTCGTTTAAATAACTTTCAAAAAAGCTACGTTGGACCCTAACACTCTCCAAAAGTAAAAGACCAGAGATTTTATTTCTTCTTTTTATATCTTTAAAAATATCAAAACCGAGAATTAGCAAATTATGCCTCTAGTATATATATTTTATA
>JAMOTU010000098.1 GCA_027062165.1 Candidatus Altimarinota bacterium | reverse complement strand
TTAATATCTAAATTTTAGATTTAGCTATTTCATTTCACGGCTCTATTTCTAAGACTTTATAATAATATTTTTTAGCCATATCTTGATTACCTAATTCTTCATACAAAGAAGCTATAGAAAGTAAATAGTTTATATTTTGAGGTCTCAATTTCAATGCTTTTTTAACTGCATGAATACTTCCATCTATATTATCTTCAGCATAAAACACTTCCGCAAGACTTATAAAATATTTAGGATTTTTACTATTTATAGAAATAGCTTTTTCTATAAAAAGTTTAGCTGTATCATAATCTCATTTTTCATAATATATTTTCCCTAGTTGCCACATTACTCTATCATTATTAGGTTGTTTTTCTAACATTTTCTTTAAAATAGGCAAAGCTTTATTATATCTTCATAAATTAAAATACAATTCTCACAACATCTTTAAAAACTCTGTATTATAAGGATCTATACTCAATCACTCTATTATTTTTCTTTCATAACCTTGAATATCTCACCTTTCTTTCATAGCTAATGCCTGTATTTTCAATCTTTCTAATTTTAATTTAGTTTTCTCATCCAAAACTCTTTCTTTTCTTTCTTTTTTAGATATTTCTATATTATCCTTTTGTACGGACTTTATTTGTTCTTTTATAGAATTGAGCTTTTTACGATTTTGATATTTTTTAATCACAACTTTTAAAATAAGATTCAAAATTTTTATAACTAACCACAGAATAGGAAGTCCAAACAAAACAATTGTCAAAAACAACCAAAGTTTAATCTCCAAACTTAGCATCTTGATTTACATCTTTTACATCAAAATAAAAAGTTTGTCCATCTTCATCTTTAGCTACTATCTGTCAAGTCATTATATTAAAAGACTGACAAATATATTCTTTACCATCCACTATAAACCTATCTCATATTTTAGGATACTTCTTTCATTCTTCATAATAAATATCTTTTTCATAATTTAGACAACATTTCAATTTATTACATCTTCATCTAAGTTTATCTAATCATCTATGAGATAAATTCTCAATATTCACTAACTCAGTCTCAACCGATGGCAAAGGACATTTATACTGAACGCAACACAAAATCTGCTCCCCACAACATCAATAGCATCCTTCACTTCTTGGATCCAATCTTATCCAATCTCTAGCACCTACTTGATATAAAAAAAAGGGGACTTTAATCTTAGGTCTAAATATTTTTAAAAATTCTCTAAAATCCAATCTATCTTCACAATAAAAATAAAAATATATTTTTTTTCAAGACCAAATAAACCTTGCCGTGACAGGTACGGCTTCTGAAAAAAATCTATTAAAATCTTTTCTAAAAATTTTAAATAAATTCTTTGCTTTGTTCTCTAACTTTTCAAAATATTTTTTATCTTTAAAAGTAAACTTTCTTAAAAATTTTCATTGTTTTTCAGATTCACACTTATATCACAAAACTATACCTATATTAGTTTCTATAGTACCTTCATCAGTTTTAAAAGTATAGAGAATTTTTTCTCCTGGCTTAAATGAAATATCTTTATTAACCACCAACTTAATAGGCTTATTAATAATCCGATCTAAAATATAAATATCTTTTAGTTTTTTCATCTTCAATTTAAATTTTACTTAAAGCTCACATAAAGTTATAAAAAAAATATACAATTTATCAAGAATAAACTTTAAATCAATAAAAGTAAAAATGTCACAAAATTAACAACAAAATGAAATAACAAACTATGTGTCAAAGACCTATATTTGTAATATATATAATTTAAAACTACTCACAAAATAAATAAATATCCCATAACTTCCCACTCAAAATGGAAAAAAGAAAAAATTAAAGCTCATATAAAAATTCACAATATACTACCCAATTTTTCTATTAATATTTTTGTTATAAATCATCTAAATATAATCTCCTCTAC
>JAMOTU010000097.1 GCA_027062165.1 Candidatus Altimarinota bacterium | reverse complement strand
TAATTGGTTTTTAAAAAATGATTTGTGGGATAAACGGAATGAAAAATTGAAAAATTATTATAGGCAAAAATGTATTACATTGGCTCAGGAATATAAAGTTGAAAAATGGCTTGAAAATTTTTATAAAATTTTTAAAGAAGAGTAAATATTTATTTTATTAAATTTATTAATATGTCTATAGAAGTACAGAATAGTAAAAAAGATGTAAATCTACAAAGGGAAAGATCTTTTAATGGAGAAATAAAAAATGTTTTGTTAGGATTTGATTTAAAAGATTGTTCGTCGTTGCCTAGTTTTTATATTTGAGAAATAAATTTTGAAGATTTAGAACAAAATCAAAAGACTTTTGAAAAGACTATAGAATTGGATAATTGATATGTTTTAAAATTAGTATCTACAGGAAGTCAGACAGTGTCTTATGTAATAAATTCTATTACTGGAGATATAATTTCATTTCATTGATCTAAAACAGAAGGTCTAATCGTTAGAGAAGAGTTTTGAAAAGAAGATGAAAAAAATCCATATTTTGAATGAATAAATTATTCTTCAAAATATCCACAGAAGATTTTTGAAGAAATAATAATAAATGGTCGAGCTAAAGCTTTGGAAAGTTGAAAAGTAGAAGAAGTTTTAAAGTTTTTTTTACCAAATGGTATTTTGAAGTGAACTAAAGATGCTTGATATCTTTTTGGAAAAAATATATGAAAATATTTCGAAGAATTTTTAGCTCTCAATCCAAGATGAAAGTTTATAGGTAGTCCCGCTATTTATGTAATAGGAAATAATTTGATAATAGCAACTTGAAAATATGTATTTGAGTTAGATGATGATAAATGATGAAGAAAGAATAAATATGCTAAATATTTGTTTGTTATAGAAAGACTTAAATGAGGGAAAGATATTTGAAAGTGGGGTATTAGACTTTTACATTCTTCTTTTGAAGAAGATTTTAAAGATTAGTGGCCAAATATATTCAAATATTTGAGGTATATTTTGAAGGGCATATAAAAGTATTTTTAAATACTTGTTGAAGTATAAAATTCACTTTTTTAAATTTTTCTTTTAGAGTCTTGTTAAATAAGTGATACTCAAATATTAAAAGGTCGACTTTTGAGAGTCGGCCTTTTTTTAAAATTAAAGGTATTTCTTCTCATTCTATATCCAATTTGATTGCTATTTTATTTTTTCCTAATGTAAGTAAGTTGTCTATAGAAACGATAGTTATATTTTTATTTATTTTGTAATTTGAAATTTTAAAAAATTTATATATTTTTTTGTTGTCAATTTGTATATTGAATCTACTTTGTCAAGGTTTGTTTAAGTCTATTACAAATTCTTTATTCTTGGAAAGATCACTTTTTAAGGCAGCATTTATAAATTTGATTTTTCAATTAAGTTTTAAATTATTTATTTTAATAAATTTTCTAATCATTTCTTTAGCAATTTTAATATTATGTTTTAAAGGTTCTACTAAGATAAGATTTTCTTTGAATCAATTTTTTAGTAGCCATATGCTAAAGAATCATTTGTAAGCTCATATGTCAAAAAAGGTGTCTATTTTGTCTATATATGGTTTTAATAATTTATATTCTTCATTGATAAAGATTTCATAAAATAACCCTTTGTCATATTTACTTTCTAAGTTGTGTAGTATGAAGTTCATATTTATTTATTTTTTAATTATCAATTTAATAACATTTATTTTATTTTGAATAGATAAATATAAAGCTATAAAAAACAAGTGGAGAATTTCTGAAAAATTATTATTATTTTGCGTTTCGTTGGGATGATTTGTATGAGGTTTATTTGGTATGATAAGTTTTTCTCACAAAACTATAAAATGAGATTTTCAGATTAAATTTTATTTTATTTTGTTTATTTGGTTAATAATAATTATGATATGGCTGGTAAAATTGTCAAATTAGAAAATTTTTTT
>JAMOTU010000096.1 GCA_027062165.1 Candidatus Altimarinota bacterium | reverse complement strand
AAGGTAAAATCTTATATAGTATTTGAATAGCCGAAGTTTGAGAAATTGATAACTTTTGAGTAACTAAATCTATAAATTTAGCTATTGCAAGAGCATTATTTGAATTATTCAACAAATTTTACAATAAAGTTTTAAAAAAATCTTTAGAAGAGAGCCAATTTTGAAGAGATTTGGTTAAAATTTTTGATATAGAAAAGATTTTAGCTAAAGAAAGGATTAGCTATGAAGACATTAAAAAATTAAAAAATCTTTTATTTTCTCAAAATGAAGATTATGACTCTGTTAATCTACAAAACATACCTTTACCTCCTCAATATAAACTTCAAGCTATTCTTATAGATGGAAATACAGATTTTGGAATATCGAAAGATTTATGAATTTCTGTTAAAACAATTATTGACTGAGATGCTAAAATTCCTCAAATATCAATGGCTTCAATATTAGCGAAAGTTTCTAGAGACAATTTTATGAAAAAATTAGCTAAATCTTACCCTCAATATGGACTTGAAGAACATAAATGATATCGAAACCCTGTTCATATAGAAAATATAAAAAAATTTGGTATCTCAAATATACATAGAAAAAGATTTTTAATAAATCTAGCAAAAGATCTAGAAAAAAATGCAAATAAAACGGCTGTTGAAAAACAAATTGTAGAAGAAATAAACAACTTCAAAAATAGCTTTTCAGATAATTTGTTTTGAATAATTCAAAAATCAAAATATAGCAAACTTCCTACAAAGATATTTAATTGACCAATTTTAACAAATCAATCTAAAACAATTGAAAACTTTAAACCTTGACTTTTACTTCATATTTGTTGTGCACCTGACCTAGCTTGGCCTTTAAGATGGCTTAAAAACTATTTTAAATTATATCTTTTCTGGTATAATCCTAATATCCATCCTGTAGAAGAACATCAAAAAAGATATGACCAATATATCAAACTTTTAAATTTAGAACCTTGAGATTATGAAATTTTAGAAGATCGGTATAATCCTAAAGAATTTTTTGATTATTTATATAAAAAATTCGCTGACAATCAAAATCATAATCACGACCAATCTTCAAAATGAAATTTGACAAAAGAAGAGATTTTTAAAAAATTAGCCAAAATGAAAGAAAAAAACTCTGACAGATGTTGGTGGTGTTATGAGTTGAGAATGTTAGAAGCTGCTAAAATGGCAGAAAAATATAAAATTCCATATTTTACTACTACTCTTTTAATAAGTCCAAAAAAAGATTTAACACATTTATTTTTAGCTTGAATAAAGGCTCAACATAGCATAAATAACAAATCTAAATTTTTATTCTTTGACTTTAAAAAAGATTGATGATTTGAAAAGGCAGCTCAAATTTGTAGAGATTATAATATTCGGAGACAAAATTATTGTGGTTGTGTGCGAAGTGTAAGAAAATAAAATATTTTATCCTGTAATCTGTTTAGATTAGCAGCTACATAGTCTAGTTTTTTTCTCAAATCAAAAATTTTAAGCTCCATATTTAAAAGTGCTAAATAAATTTCTTCTATGGTTTGTTTTGCTTTTTTAGCAAATTCTATATTTCAATTTATAAGTTCTTCTGTAGCTTTTCTTAAAAGTTCTCCTGTAAAATCCATAAGTCATTGAATATAACTACTTTCGTCAACTCCTAATTCTTGGTGAGAAGGAATTCTATTTTCTTTTAAATAAATATAAAAAATCATAGCCTCTGCGTATTCTTGAAAAGAAATCTCAGCATTTTTCCAAAATTGAGGATAAGGAGCAACTAATTTTCTGTATTCTTGAATCATTTGTTTAAATTGATTTACATATTCTTCTGCTGTTTTCCAATCATTTCTTATTAAAGCATAAATTATAGATTTAGAAAATCTATTTATTTTTATACCTTGCTGAACTATTTGATCTTTTAAATCTGTATAAAAATCCAATTTTTCTTTCA
>JAMOTU010000095.1 GCA_027062165.1 Candidatus Altimarinota bacterium | reverse complement strand
TAAACAGACGCATAAACATTCTTAAAAAAATATTGTTTAATGATAAAAATGTTAAAATAAAAGAACTCGAATGGAATTAAAAGAATATTATAAAAAATTATATGCTCTTCAAGATAAAGTTTTAAATATCGTATTTGATAATTCAACGGAATTTTATTTAACGGGCGGGACATGTATTCATAGGTATTATGTCAATGCTAGATATAGTGATGATTTAGATTTTTTTACCAATTCATCAAAAATTTTTAGTTTTGAAGTTAGAAGATTAAAAACTATTTTAAGTGAGTTTTTTAATATTAAAGTAGAAATTGAAAGCAAAGATTTTGTAAGATGGAAAATTGATAATCTAAAAATTGATTTTGTTAATGATGTAAGTGTTTATTGCAATAAAGTGGTAGTCAGAGACAACATTGTATTAGATAATATTGAAAATATCTGTGCAAATAAATTTTTAGCGGTATTAGGAAGAGATGAGGCAAAGGATGTGTTTGATTTGTTTATAATTGATAAGTTTTTTAATCCTCAATATAAAAATATAATAGAATGCGCTAAAAAGAAAGCGATTTTTAATGTTGAAGATTTAATTTATCGGTTAAAAACTTTCCCAAAAAGCTGGATTTATAAATTAAACATTATTGACAGAAATTTATTAAATAAATTTGATTTAAACTTTATAGAAAACATAAAAAAAGAGGTGTTATGAAAAAATGGCTGATACTGATTGCTCTGTTTGCAACTTTTCTTTACGGATTTGACTTAAACGCTGTTAAAGAATTTTTCAGTGAGGAAAATCTTGTAAATTTGCTTAAAGAATACGGATATGTAATTCTCTTTTTCTGGTCTATTTTTGAAGGGGAAACCGGTCTGGTAATGGCCGGGGTTTTATCACATACAGGTGATATGAATTTAATAACTTCTATTATTGTAGCGGCACTCGGCGGTTTTTTGGGGGATCAGATTTATTTTTATCTTGGTAAGTGGAATAAAAAATGGGTACTAGAAGAATTAAGAGCTCATAGGACGAAATTTGCCAGGGCTAGGCTGCTACTTAGAAAATACGGGGGATGGGTTATATTCGTTCAAAGATTTTTATACGGAATGCGAACGATTACGCCTATGGCGATTGCTATAAGCGGATATGACTCTAGAAAATATGCAATTATTAACTTTTTCAGTGCTTTTGTGTGGGCTAGCATTACTATTGTACCAAGCTATATTTTCGGAGAAGAAATATTAAATATAATCAAATGGCTCAAACACCACTGGTATTTCGGTATTGCATTTGCCGTAACAGTGCTTGGAGTGCTTTGGTATTTAAATAAACTCGAAGATGATAAAAGAATTTTAAGAAAACAGCAAAAAGGAGCATAAATGGAATTTATAAAAGGTAAAGGCGAAGTTAAAGCCGAAATTGCAATAAACGGTAGTAAAAAGTTTGAAGAATTCGGATTTGAGGGTAAAGACGGAGAAGTGTTGGTACTGCCTGAGAAAAAAAGAATTTATGTCGGAATTGAATCGCTAACCCCCGAAAACATTAAAACCGCAACTGCTACAATCATAAAATCACTAAAAAAATACAAATTTGAAAGTGTAGAAATTACACCTCCTAATACAAAAAACGAGGATATTTTAATAGCGTTTTTTGAAGGGTTTATGTTAGGAGATTATGAGTTTGACAAATATAAAAGTAAAAAGGCAAAACACTCTGTTAAAAAAATAGCCATAAATTCAAAAAGAGATTTTAAGAAAATTATTAAAGAAGCAAAAATAAGAGCCGGTGCCGTTAATTTTGTAAGGGACATTATCAATTCGGTGCCTGACGAACTTACTCCCGCAAAACTTGCAGGTATAGCTGAAGATGTTGCAAAAGCAAACAGTCTTGAATGCAAAATTTACAATGAAAATTATCTTTTTGAAAACGGATACCATGCATTTTACAGTGTGGCAA
>JAMOTU010000094.1 GCA_027062165.1 Candidatus Altimarinota bacterium | reverse complement strand
CAACATTTTTAAATAATCTTCACTTAATTCATGATGGTTTAGCCTCCAATATAGCATTAATAGCAGCTTCAATATTTTCTTTTAACTGCTCTTCTGTAAAATTAACTTTACCAACCGGAATATGAATATTTCAAGTTTTGTCTAATTTAAATTCTACTCTACCTTTTTTAATTTGTTTTATAGCTTCTGTTATATTTGGTGTTACAGTACCAGATTTAGGCGAAGGCATCAATCATCTTGGTCACAATATTTTAGCCACCTTTGCCAATTCTCTCATCATATCTGGTGTAGTAACCAATACATCAAAATCTATTTCTCCGTTTTTAATTTTCTCTAACAAATCCTGATTTCAAACTATATCTGCCCCTGCCTCTTTAGCTTCTTTAATTTTATCGTCAGAAACAAAAGCAGCAACTCTTACCTGCTTTCAAGTTCAATGTGGCAAAACCACCGTTCCTCTTATCATCTGGTCTTGATATCTTGGGTCAGCAGTAGTCTTTATATGCAATTCCACAGTAGCAGGAAACTTTGTATAAGCTACTTTTTTAACCAATTGTACTGCTTCATCTATAGAATATTTCTTGTTCTTATCTACTAATTTTGCCACTTCCAAATATTTCTTTCAATGTTTTTTTGCCATCTATAATGTATTTTATCAAATAAAAGCGGTGTTGCCGGGTTCTCCCACACTAAAAGTGTGGTAAAAACGAATACCCTACCGCATTTAAAAATATCTTATAGCTCTACGTCTACTCCCATATTTCTTGCAGTTCATGCTATTTGTCTAACAATAGCTTCCATATCATTTGTATTCATAACAGGCTTTTTTATTTCCGCTATCTCTTCTAAATCTTTTCTTGTAAGTTTTCCTATTTTTTTCTTGTTAGGTTCACCAGAACCTTTCTTAGCTCAAACTTTCCATAAAATAAGATGAGAAGTAATAGGTGGCAAAATTTCCATCTCATAAGATCTATCGTTATATACTTTAACTTTAACAGGTACTTTAATATCCATTCCACCAAATTTTTGCATAAGCTCTCTAGTTTTATCATTGAATTCTTTTACAAATTGTCCAATATTTATACCTTTTTGACCAAGCATTGGACCAATAGGAGGTGCTGGTGTTGCTTTACCAGCAGGCATATGTATAACAAATTCTTCTACTAACTTCTTTGCCATTTTAATAAAAACTTAATTTTTAAATAAAAGAAAAAACCCGGCAACATAATTTATATTAATTTTTTAAACGTTTATTTCAAGATTTATTTAACCTCTATCACAAAAATTTGTGAAGAACTCGTAATAGATTGAGCGACAATATTTCATATTGTTTTCTGAATATTTAATTTATTTCAAGATTTCAAAAGTTCAAACAAATTTATAACTTGATATAATATAAATCTTTCATCTTGATCTAAATATTTTATACCTTCTACAACTTGTTTTTTAAAACCCTTTTGATAAGCTAAATATAACGTTAATACTCTATTTTTATCAATCTGTTTACCATATATATCAGCTATATCTCCTACTATATCTCAAGATTTTATCCTATCTATAAGGATATTACTTATAAAACTTATCCAAAAATTATATAAATAAACATCAACCTGTTTATTTGATGCTAACAATCTCTCGTCATTTGAAATAAATTTTTTAAACAACAACCTCCATATCCAAGGATATCTAAGTGCTACTAAAGATCATCTTAAAATAGCTATATCTTCTTTACTAACATCTGATAAGTTAGGATTAAACACTCTTAAGTATCTTTTTAATTCCTCATCGGATAAAACAAATCCATATTTAGCAGCTATATTATTAGAATAAAAATATTTAACATATCCACTTTCATAAAGCTTTCCTAAAAATGTTAATACACCCCATCATTGTAAAGACCAGGTATCAAGATTTATATTTCCAAAAAATCTATCAAATAAAGTTTTAT
>JAMOTU010000093.1 GCA_027062165.1 Candidatus Altimarinota bacterium | reverse complement strand
TTTAAAAGGTTGATCTTTATAAACTTCTTTATATTTACTTAAATCAATTTTATAAGTTAGTCTTACTCATCAAGCTACATCTAAACCCTTTCTAAAATATTTCCATCATTGCAAAGAAAGACCCCATCTAGATTTTACATCTATATCATAAAATCAAGTTAAAATTTCTCTTTTTCAAGAATAATCTATCAAAATGTGTCTATCGTCCAATATCTTAACTGAAGCATCA
The DNA here is from genome assembly GCA_027062165.1 of Candidatus Altimarinota bacterium. Classification (GTDB taxonomy): domain Bacteria; phylum Patescibacteriota; class Gracilibacteria; order Absconditabacterales; family Absconditicoccaceae; genus JAMOTU01. The sequence goes on along the minus strand of JAMOTU010000093.1, from coordinate 7,978 downwards.
GGAGGTAAAGTCTTTACTACTCTCCCATCAATAGTCTTAATAACTTTAAAAGTCTCCTTTTTTAAAAAAAACACTATAAAAGAAGCTATTAAAAATAAAAATATATAAAAAAAAAGTAGCCTATTACTTGTTTTCATTACTATTTTTTTAATAAAATAAAACTAAATAACTATATCTATCTCCTCAAGATTTTCAAAGTTATTTTTATCTGGAGAAAAAGAAATAATTTTTTTATTAATTTCTTCTCTTTTTTTCATAACTTCTAATGCTTTTTCTTTAACGTTTGGATAAGCATCTAAAAAACTTTTAAAAGCATCACGATCTATTTCCCAAACATCACTATCTTCACTACTAACAACACTAGCTACAGCAGGTTGATTTTTGAAGAAAGACATCTCTCAAAATATCTCTCAAGGTTTAATTTCACCTAACTTAATATTAGACAATCAGTGGGCTTTTCTTGCTTCCAATCTACCATTTTTCAAAATATAAATCTTCTTTGGAATACTACCTTCCCTAATTATCAAACTTCCTTTAGGATAATAACTTAACTTAAATTTTTGAGCGAGTTGTAAGGCTTCCTCATCAGATATTCATTCAAATAAAGGAATGTTCTTAATCATTCTTATCAAAATTTCTTGAACTGTTAAGCTCATTTTTTTCTATTAAAAAAATTTAAAATATTTGTTAAATACTTAAAAGGCAAAGCTACTAAATAATGAAACTTGAAATATGTATCGTGTAAATCATCTACTATTTCAGATACTCTAGAGACAATATATAACAATTTTAAAAGAAATAATATTAACAAAATAATAAAAATAGCTCAACCAACAATAATAATATCCATACAAATCTTAACAAGCAAATGAAGAAAATTTATAAATGTTTCCATCCAAAAATTTTTACTAAATAAATATATAAAGTTATATAGTGATATTAATCTAGTTTTCAATAGAAAAAAAGTGCTCCTCAAAGGAGCACTTCCTAATAATTATAAATAAATTATTAAGCTACAGGATAAGCAAACTCAGGTCTTTCATCCTTTATTTCTATATTAGAAACTCCTTCTGGCAATTCAACAACTTTTGTCTTTTTAACCCATCTAGCTGGCAAATGTATAGTTACATTTCATCTATGTATAATTGTTGGTTTCACATATACCTCATATTCCAACTTGATACCATAAACTTCTCTTCAAAATCTATTCTTAAAAATTCATGGTCATTGGAACTCTATATTTCTAGCGCTTTCTGGGACATATACCCTCTTTGCATAATACCTATTTCTCTTTGGATGTTTGTAAACAATCCATATAGTTCTAGCTCACCTGGTATATTTAGCTTCTGTAGGAATATATGTCTCTGATTTGATCTCTTCCTCAATTAACCTTTTAATATACTCTTCTAAAGTTTCTCCTTCTAACATTTCATCTTCACTCCATCTTTCAAATTCTATCTCCCATCAATTTACAATAGCCACTATATTTGCCAATTTTACCACCCTTTCTTCCTCTTTATTTACTAATTCTTCAATTTGACTCATCAATTCTTCAAATCTCTCTCTAAAATCATCTGTTTTTATTAATACTACTATCAAATTAGATTGATTTTTTAATCTAACCAACTCATCTAAAGAATCTGCATATACCATAGCTGCTCTTATTTTACAAAAACTTCTCCTTATATCTTCCAATATCTGCGGAGATAATTCTAATTTAACAGTTGATTCTGTTAATTCCTTGATAACCTCTTCTGGTAAATTTTTCAATTTTTCTTCTATTGTCTCATTATCTTCACCCCATGGATCATACTTTTTATCCCACCCATTATATCTAGCTATATAATTGGCTAATCTTACAGTTATTCTATTTTCCTCTATTGCTACTTGCTTCAATTGCTCCACCATAGGTCAAAATTTCTTTTTCCAAAAAGGAGAATGAGTCAAAGTACACAAATAGTCAGACCTCTTTTTAAGTTCAGTCAATTGCTCTACAGATTCTACTATAAGCATTTCATCTCTAATAATACAATTTATCCTTCTAATATCTTCTGGACCATTAACAGATCCGTAAATTCTTGGCATAGTTGTTATAATTAAAATATAAAAAAACGGGAGCATAACGCTCCCTAACTACTATCTGTTATCTTTATTATTAACATCTTCAACTTTTGCATCTTCTTTTAATTCTTCTACCTCATTTTGATTTTCAATATAAATACTTTTAGCTATCTGTTCAAAATCTTTTAATTCTTCCAAGAAAATTCTAACAAACTTATAATCTACATACATATCTATAAACCAAACTAAAATAACTAACAACATTGGCGAAATAACCGCGCTATAAAAAACAAAATCTGGCAAAATCCCTACTAAATTACCGATAAACAAAATCAACATATATACTAAAGATATATCAAAAAGTAAGCCTCATATTTCTTTTGCTTTCAAAAGTTGAGTTTCAGCCAATACTAATAAATCTCATTCTAATAAATATTTAATCAAAGTATTCTTAGACAATTTATCTTTAACGTAATCAAAAATATCCTCATCATTCTCAATCATAGACAAAAGTCTATTGACAAAGTAATAAGCACCTAAAACCTTAGAATAAAGTATACTAAATACTAACAAAGATATTACAAATACTTGCTCTGGTACAGTTAAAAATCTTAAACCTAAAGGCAAAAACAATATACTTATTACCAATACAATTAATATCAGAACAAGCACAAATTTTGTCCATTTTCACTGTTGAGTTAATTTCATGTTATTTTTAAATTAAAATATAAAATTATTCATTTTTAATTTCTTTTTTCTTCTCTACTTTATTTGACTGCTTATTTTTAATTTCTTCTTCATATCTTTTCTGTACTTCATAATTTTCCTCTCTTTTATTTGTTACTAAACCATCTTTATACTTTCCTGAATGTTGAAACACATGAACTACACTATATATATCATTAGATACAGGCAACTTATATGTTAAAGTAGTTACTAATATATCTCCTACATTAAACCCTGAACCTTGTGGTCATAATTCTAATTTTAAAGTAATTTTTCCATATGGTGGTATTTCCAAACCTAAAGGAATTTGAGCCATTAGTACAACAGGTTGCTTTCAAACTACTTGTAACATTAAAGACTTATCAATCAAATCAATTGGCATACCACCAGGATTTTCCACATCCAAAATCAACTCCTTAGTTTTAGGATTATACATACTATGTGTTATAACAGGAGAGGCAGGAATTAAACTTTTTTCAATTTCACATGCAGTTACGGCCAAACTAGTTCTATATACACCAAAATAAAATCCAACAAATAAACCTAAAGCTAATATTACAAAAGGTAATACAAACAATACAAAATTTTCTCTTTTCATAATTTTATCTAGGTTAAAATGTAAAATAGTAGCACCACATACTACCAGATGCTATTATTATTTATAAACTTTATTTTTAAAAATTCAAGAGATTTTTTATTGAATATAAAAAATTTAAATTTATATAAACTATATTTATCATAATTTATTTGTTGATTATATATAAATGGAAAATATTTATAACTTAAATGCTTATGATTATCCACTACCAGAAAAATTAATAGCACAAAAACCAGCTAACCCACCTGACAATTGTAAACTTTTAATTGTAGAAAAATTAAAACCTCTCTCTTTAAAAGACGAAATATTTAAAAATATACCAAATTATCTTAGTTGAAATGAAATTTTCTTTTTTAATAACACTAAAGTTATTAAAGCAAGAATATACTTAAACAATCAAAATTTAAAACTTATAAACAGAAATTGAAATATAAGTAACATAAAAGATTGAGAAATATTATTTTTAGATAAAATAGATAATAATACTTTCAAAGCGATAGTAAGACCTTGAAAAAAATTTAAAGTATGAAACAAACTTATTTTTGACGACAAAATAATATTAAAAATTATTGATTATATTCCTGAATGAAGAATTATTAAAAGCTCTATACCTATCCAAGAACTATTTAAACTATATTGACATCTTCCATTACCTCCATATATAAAATTTGAAAAAGAAAAAGAAAAATACTATCAATCTATCTTTGCTTTAAAACCTGGTTCTATAGCAGCTCCTACTGCTTCACTTCACTTTACTCCAACTTTAATACAAAAAATAAAAAATAAAGGCTGTAAATTTGAATATACCACTTTACATGTTTGATTAGGAACTTTTAAAAAGGTTGATGTAGAAGATATTACTAAATATGATATTCACGAAGAGATAGCAGAAATTAATACACAACTCTTTGAAAAAATAGCAAAATATAAATTAAATAAAAATCCGATAATAGCTGTAGGTACTACAGTAACTAGAACACTTGAAAGTTTACCTTATCTTTGGAAATATCTAAAAATAAATAATATCTTAGAAAATTTAAATTTATCTGAAAAGACCATTCAATTTTGGAATGATTTAACAAAAGATATAACAAATAAAGATTCAATCATAAAATTTTCTCCAAACTTATTAAAGACTTATCCAAGTTTAGATTTCTTAACATTCAAAACTAAACTTTATATATATCCTTGATTTACATTTAAAATTATAGACCAACTAATAACAAATTTCCATTTACCTAAATCATCGCTTTTAATGCTTGTAGCAGCATTTATGGGTTATGAAAATATGAAAAAAACATATCAATACGCTATAGAAAAAAAATACAAATTTTTTAGTTTTTGAGATGCTATGCGGATTTTAAAATAAATCTCCTACTGGTTATTTTCATCAAATCTTTTAAAGTATTATCTTCAACAAAAATTCAAAAACTTTCCTTATCTTTAAATAGATTTATTAAATCATCATAACCTCATTCTTTAACAAAAGTATTATCAGATTTTTTATTAATATATCAAATTAATCTCTTATATTCTTCCAACAAAATATTAAATTTCTTATTATCATCAATAAATTGATTTGGCACTCCCGTAAAGAAAACTACATCCATACCTAAAGCTAATACAAATTTACTAGCTTCTCATCTTTCATCTATTCCCCCTTCTAATATCAAAATATCATAATAAGAAAATAGATATCTAATAAATTTCACCCAAGAATATACTACAATTAAAATCCATTTAAAAATATTTTCGTAGCCACTAGGTAAATCCAAAGCATCTAAAAGCACTCAAAACCATGTATTATAAGGTTTAATCTTTTTTTTCACTTTATATCACTTAGCATCTAATAAACTAATCAACTTTCTTCTTATTAAACCTTTTTCTTTTCCAACTACTAAGATAATATAAGGCTTTTTAAAAAATTTTATTATTTTAAATTTCAACAAAAAATCTAACCAAACTAAATATTTAAAAAACTTTTTCATTTTTTAAAATTTTAAAATATTTTAAAAGTTCCTCTTTTGATATACCAAAATATTTCATATTTTTAGTTCACAAATCATAAGTTGGATCATAATATAAATTTCATATTTTAGATACTTGATGCAAAAGAGAATTTCATTTAATATATCATTTAACAACATCGCTAGGAACTCAATTTAATATAGCTACCAAAGATACTATCTCTGTAAAAGATTGACAAACTCATGTTCTGTTTTTTATAACATCAAATATTATCCAATTTTTTAACAATTCTTTCCTTCTCATTAATAAACTTTCTAATTGCTCTTGATTATAGTGATAGTTAGTAATAACCTTATACAAATAAGGATTATATTTATAAGTATTTACAAGATTAGAATAAAAATTACTTAACTTTTTTCAATCATATTTTTTTATCAAATTTAATAATAAAATTATATCCTTTTTATTATAATTTTCAGATAATAAACTAATTTTTAAATAAGTAGGAAATAATAACTTCCCTAACAAATTAAAATTTAGCCTATTTGAAAAAAACTTCTTATTCCCAATATAATAAAAACTCAAACCTCCCGTAAAAATAAAATAAGAATTATCAGTTTGTTTAACAACTATTAAATTAGAATCTTCTATAGGAAAGCGAAAATTATTTTTTCCAGGATTATAAATATAAAATCTTATTGGTCAAGCTCATACTATCATAAAAAGCCTTCAATCTATATCTGCTAATCAATAAATCTTATTATTCTTATTAGTTCTTTGAACAAACAAAAAGTTATCAATATATATACCTCATCTTTTATTTAAAGACCTAAATTGAGTTTTCAAAGGTTTAGAAAAATCAAAAGGTACTGTTACAAATTTATTAGCAGAAAAAATATAAACATAAGGTATCTTTTTCTTATAAACTATTCAAAAGAATTTATCTTTTCATTCTCTTCTAGATATATCTTTTAAACATTTTTTTAAATAGTTTCTCGAAAAACAATTATAATAATATACCTTTGAACCATTATATTGATACCATTTACCATCTATCAACATATGAAAATCAGGAGTTATTGTATTTATTACTTTTATTCCTTTAAATATTTTAGGCTTAAAAAATTTTTTTAATTTTATTCAAGAAAAATTTACAATATCTTTTACAAGTCAAGTATAATCAAATTGATTATATAATAGCCAATCTCAACTTCATAAATAAATAGATTTCTTATAACATCTTATATTTTTCAATCTATATTTGGCTACTATCTTTATAATTTTAAATAATCTTCTATATTTTTTATATTGCTTTAAGTTACAAACCTTATCAATCTTGCTAACCAAATTAGTATAAAATTGCTTCTTTTTTTTACAACTATCTAATTCCTTTTCGTAATTTAGAAATACATTATTTATTTTTTTGTAATAAGTACTAACCAAATTTGAAGCAAATAAATATGTGTTTACCAAAAAAAATATTAAAAATATTTTAAAAATATTCTTCATAATTTACAAACTATTTCCTCCTAAAACAATAAATAACATGAATATAATATAAGATACAAACATTGGAGGCAAAAAAGGAATACTATTGCCTCTACTTTGTTTATTAAAAAACCAACTATAAACAAAAAGTCATAAAGCAATCAAAATTCAAACTATGCTACTTAAAATTATATATACCAAAAAGTAAAAAACAATATTTTCTATATCAAAATGTACAATTTTATATAAATATCACAAACTAAGTCATATCAAAAATCCTACCATAACATCTCAAAATCCAAATCATTCTACATCATACTTTTTATATCTGAATCTAATATACAATTTAGAAAAAACATATATAAATAAAAAACCTAAAAAAAACACAATTCATCACAAAAAACCTACTTTAAAATCACCTATGTTAAAAAATAATCAAATTACAAGCCAAAAAAAAACTAAAATCCACAATCCTTCTATTAAATAATAGTACAATATATCTCAAACAACTAACAACCAAAAAAACCACAAAAATATAACTAACCAAAAATAAAATATCCAAAAATATACATTCTCTACAAAAAATTTACTAAGCAATATATAAACAAACACAAAAATAAAGCCAGAAATTATTTCTAGCCAAAGATACAAACTGGAAATCTCTTTTCAACAATATCTACATTTTCATTTATTCAACAAATAAGAAACAAGAGGAATTAAATCAAAAATTTTTAACTTTGTACCGCAATTAGGACAATAAGATCTTCCTAAAATTATAGATTTTAATATTTTTCTTTTCTCTAATCTAGAAGCGTACTGATATCTCATTAATCTAAAAACTAAAACAGATCAGAAAGAACCGAATATAGTTCCCAAAAGAAATAAAAATAGTATTTTTATTATTCAAATCATCTCTTTCCAAAAATCAAATAAAAAACCCGGCTAATGCCGGGCTTTTAACTATCCTTGAACATCCAATTTTATAGAAGGTCACATTGTTGGTGTAATAACAACATTTTTAAATAATCTTCACTTAATTCATGATGGTTTAGCCTCCAATATAGCATTAATAGCAGCTTCAATATTTTCTTTTAACTGCTCTTCTGTAAAATTAACTTTACCAACCGGAATATGAAT